>JAWAXJ010000202.1:0-3108 GCA_038896955.1 Desulfurococcaceae archaeon | reverse complement strand
TTTCAAGCGGTATTCCTAACTCCGCTAAGATGCTTATATGGCTTCTACGGAGATCGTGTGGTACTAGCGTAAACTCAAGACCTAGCTTGTTGCTAACGTCTTTAAGTAGCCTTCTATAGTATTTCTCAAACTCTTTAACGGTTTTACAGCTTGATAGTGTAGCTATGATACTACCTTTTTCTCTTCTATACTTTAGAAATATCGGAACTATGTCTTGGTCTAACCAAGAGGCATCGCAACTCCAAGTTTTTCGGGTTTTATGCTCATAGATCTTCAAAATCCATGAATTCCCTACTTTTTCTATGTTTTCCCATTTAAGACCTATCAGGCTTGTGTTTACGTTTTCTAATAGGTTGTCTGTAGTAGATTCAGATTTCCACCCTTCACGAGCCCCGGTCAGTAAGTGTAGCCAGATAATTAGGAAATCATTTTCGCTTATTTCGCCTCTAGCCATAAGCTCTTTTAGTTTCAAGTAATCTTTGTAGAATAGCACACTCATTTTCGGAGTAATATATTTCTTTTCAGCCCCTACGTAGCCCTCCAACCAAGGTCGCCAACTTGGCACTCTACGCAGTAACTTGATTATTTCTCTCTTTTTCCTTAGATCCGTGATACTATCCAAGATCTTCAAAAGTACCTCTTTATCCCAGAAATCGGGATTTGACGGTAGGTTCTGGCTTTCGGCAATATTCATTAGATACTCAACCGCTCTCAAGGTCTGTCTTTTCTCTTTATCATTATAATAAGTTCTTCTGTCTCGATTCGCCAACCGTTCTACGTTCTTACTCATGAAGTCTTTAATGATAGAGCTTTGGAGTGGGTCTTTGATCCTAGTCTTGCTAGATATACCGAGTACTTCATTCTCTACAATATCTATGAGTTCTTGCGGATTAACGCTAACGCTCTCTACTTTTTTTGTACTCGGATTTGTGATACTGACTATACCCTTTTCTTTGATTTTCTTGATTAAGTTGTAAACGCTAGTCTTATCAAGACCCAAGTAATCCGATACTTGGTTTAACCCTATCCCTAACTTTTCATTAAGATAGTAGACTACCGCAACCTCTTTGATATCCTCAAATATCGGTCTACCATAATTGCTTAAGCTTTTATATTGCTTAGCTAGGCTTAGAGCCCGATCCCTAACCCTATCCAATTTTTCTCTTAAAGCCCGGGGGATTGTTTCCATACTACCCCCCGCCATAAAAAAGTTTTTCAGAGTTTTTAAGCTTTTCGGTTTACGGTGGGGGCTATAAAACGCCTTTTGAAAATCACGGGATTATACTCCCAGCCACCATAAAAAACCGTTTTCTAGAATGCTAACCACTCCCGTAAACTCATGTAGTTTTATGGTGGGGGTATAATTGACCCCCCGCTCCCAAGGGAGAACTGATGGTATACCGCATGGTAACCCTCAATGGACTGTGATGGTATACCTGATGGTATACCATCGCCTTCTTAAGGGAAAAACATGGTATACCATCAAGGTATACCGTGGTATACCATCAAGGTATACCATCCTCTTTATAGGAAAAAACACATTATTCACACAAAAAAGAGTTTCGGCTTTTTCGGGTTTTTCCCGCTTAGCCCCCTGTTTTTGGTAGTAGCTCTGTATGGTACTCTACTATGTAGTACTCGAGTAGCTCTTTCACGCACTTCTTTAGTTGCTCGCAGTCGTCTAGTAGGGCACACCTCACTAGCCTAGATATGAATGCTTTCTCAAAGCTTTCGCAGAACACCTTCTTTGATACGAAGTCTAGCACTAGCTCGATTGCTTTCTCTAGGTTTACCGTCTTTAGGGAATCCTTCAACTCTCTAGCCGCCTTGTCTGCTGACATACTTCGCTCACCACGGTGCTGTCTATCCCGAGCTTTTTAGCTACTTCACACAGTAACTGCTCCATGAGTAGGACTTCGACATATATTGACTCTACATAGGTTACTACTCTCTCTATCTGCCTCAGAAGGTTGTAGTAGGAGTTGCTCATTGCCTGCTTACACCCATGAATTCTCTCTCAATCATCTCCTTAAGAGCTAGTGCTATCTTGTACACCTTCTCCACTTTGTCGGGATTATTTTTAAGGTATACGTATGATGCTCTAAGCATGTCAGTTAAGCTGACTCTGTCTAGTATTATCGTTACTGCTTTCTCTATGAGCTTTATGTCCCCCATCATTGTGCCTCCACTCCCTCAAGACATGTCTCTCCCTTCATACACGGAGGCTTTAATGCTTCCTCCACTCTCTGTGCTATCTGGTCTAGGCGGTCGTATATCTCTTTAGGAGGCTCAGGTAATGATATAGGCGGTGTAGGTACTGGCGTAGGCGTAGGTGTAGCTATCTTAGTAGCTTCCTTTTTGCCTAAGTACTTCTCCGCAAACTTCTCCCTAAGCTCCGGCATGTACGTCTTCACTAAGTCCATAACTACATCAAGCAGTATTTTCTGTGTTTCTGCTGACATGCTTACACCACTAGTGCTCAAGCCTAGGGCGTTAGCTATCTCTCTCTCAAGCTCCTTTAAATACAGTATCTGTGCTATAGCGTCTTCGTAGCCCGGCTTACTGCTACCTATCTCCTTGAGAGTCTTCATGAGCTCCGTCTGGTACTTTATCATCTCGTTGAACATGTTTATCTGGTTGGTGAGTAGCTCCTGGAACGTCCTCTGTAGGCTCTTGTAGGAGTTTATCTGCTTAGCCGTAGTGAAGTACCTAACGAACTCATGCCTAACAAACCTGTTGTTCTTATCATATGCGTCCAAGCGTACACCCTCATAGCCGTCATCTCTCAACCCGTCTATCACGTCCTTCAGATCGCTGTAGGTCTTAGGCTCATCGTATGTCTCTATGTCTTCCCAGCTACTCGAGTCAGGTGGTTTAGCCTTCAAAACCCATTTAACGGGCTTACGCTCTTTCTTTATACCTAGCACGGTGTTTCACCAATGCTACTGAGTGTTCAAACATATATAAGCATAACACATTGGTACACAGATGTATACATCTGTATACATCTGTACACAAAGCTTATTAGCCTTTATACCACATATGCTTGAGGTGAGTCCATGCCCAGGCACTACCTAAGTAGGGCGGAGATAGTAGCCATAGTGAAGG
>JAWAXJ010000201.1:0-3109 GCA_038896955.1 Desulfurococcaceae archaeon | reverse complement strand
GAATGATGCATCGCCTACTTCTCTAGCCGTGTAGGATATAGCAACGACGTTGAACTTCAGGTTCAGATCTCGAAGCCTTCTTAAGATCCGAGGTAGCATGCTTGAGGTTGTATGCTTGAATTCTCCTACTAGGGTATCGTGGTGTGTAACAAGATGTACATCGTGCTCTCCACTCCCATTGACACGAGCTACCACTACAGTACCCTCACTTCTAGCTAAAGTAGAGGTTGCTTCAACTTCGATTCTACTTTGGTGATTGCTGAGTAGGTCTGACACTACATGCGCTGGAACACTGATCACACAAGCGGGAAGAGTTGCTGATGAGTGCATGGATAGTCCAGGTGAACCTAGTACAACATCCATTTTTAGGTAGTCACCGGGTGCTATAAGAACTATTGCTTTCGGTTTTCTCCTTGCTAGTTTGTAAACGACTACTCTCAGCTCCCAGTAGCTTCGTGGATAATTAAGTACGATTACCTTACCACTTGGAACATCCTCCAGTTGATTCGTGTTCTTCAAGTGTAGAACATCACTTGATCTAAACTCTAGTTTGAGGGGACTACTGTACGGTAAATGAATGCATTTATCCTCTACACCGTTAATTACAAGCTTACACTCGTGAGCCCAAGTATACACAGGGATTTTGGTGTAATCTAGCTCGTCTACGTAATCCCTAACTAAGCTCATGAGCTCAGCTACGCTCTTTTCTTCCTCCAAGCTACCCGGTAGTACACCTACTTTCATCGAAGAAACCTATGTAAGGGTTCTTCACGGTTTAAACTATTAAGTGCTTTACTTATTGTTTAAATCATCGCGGGGTGGACTTAGTGGTTGCCAAAGTACTGGAGTACAGTAGTGTTAAGAATCTTGATAGATTCATTAGCGAACTGGTTAGCTCAGGTTTCAGAGCTGAAATGGGTCCCCATGTTGTTCTCGAAGACCAGAGCGAGCTGTGTATCTACAGGGTTTTTAAGGAGTCTAAGCTTGTTGCTTACATTGTTGCACACTACATAACTCAGTACTACAAGGCTGTTCTCTCAGCCACGGAATCCGACAGCGATTTTCTAAGAAGACTGCTCGAAATAAAGTACTCTGGTGAAAAGTGGAGTGTTCCGGTGAACCCCCTCTATATTGTGCTATTTAGTGATGAGATCACGGAGTTCCTGAGTAGATACGAAGACGAGTACCCTAGTGAAGAGACTGTTTCTGTAGTTAATCACTACAAGTCGAAAAACCCTGATCACCACTTGATACCTAGAATAGTTGTGGCTAGACTAGCCGAGGAGCAGGTTCCGTGACCTTATTTCCTAGGTAGTTGCCTCCAGGGCTTCACTAACTGTTGTTCCACAGTAGGGGCAAAACACAGCGTCCTGTGGAATTACGCGACTACATTTAGTGCATGTCCTGGGTTCAACTATTATACCCATCTTCTCCTCGTATTCTTTCTTAACATCTTCGATAGTTAAATGCAAGTATATCTGCGTTGTTCTTATGTCGCTGTGTCCAAGAAGTCTCTGGAGAGTGGGTAAACTGAGCCCTCTTTTTATAGCCATTGTTGCAAAGGTGTGTCTGAACACGTGGGGTCTGATCTTGGAAACATCAACTCCTGCTTTCTTTGCAATAGTTTTTAGCCTCTTGTAGAGAGCACTGTATGTTATCTTGAACAGCTTGTCCTTGGGTTTAAGCCCGTTCAGCTTTATCCATGCAGATAGTAGCTCGAAGACCTCTCTTGGTGCTGTTACAAGTCTTTCTTTACCGTACTTAGCAGACCTAACTCTTATTACGCCTCTTGATGGATCAACGTCTTCAACCTTTAGTTCAAGTAGCTCTCTGCTTCTCAAACCTGTGGAAACCAGCAGTAGGAGAATTAGTCTATCCTGAGGTTTCTTGGCAACCGCTAACATACGAGATACCTCTTCCTCTGTGAGAGTGTCTATCTTAGGTGGATTCCTTTTGACCCTTGGTACGTTCACTCGTAAACCCAGCCACTGAAAGAATCTACGAAGAAAGAGGCTGTAGTAGTGTAGTGTAACTTGCCATTTTTCACGATCAAGTGTTTTAGAACCTGGAAACCCTGTTCTAAGTCTCTCGTTTCTCCAGTTTATCACATCCCGTAGAGTAACTTCTCTCAGCGGTTTGTTTCCTATGTAACTTAAAAAATCTCTTATCGCAGACATGTATGCTTTAATCGTATCCTTGCCTGCGCCGGAAGCTTCCAACGACGCCTCGAACTCCTTTAGAATATCCTCGTTGGGTAGATCAAGTATACCATCAGGTGCTTCAACTATATCCAGCTTCGGCAAGTAAACCCTGGTTGAAAAATCCCATGTGGTTTAGTAATAAAGAGCAGGGCTTTTACACGAGAGATTGCATTTTCTCTCTAATAATGCTCATTGCTTGATTCTTGGGTATCTCAGTTGGCTTTGCTTGCTTTAGGTCATCGATGACTTTTTCCGGTGTCTCACCGTAATCGGTTATCCTGGATTTAGATCTTACTATGAACCTATAGCACTTATCCCTGCTTATCAGAATAGCGTCGATGGTTACCTCGTTACCCACGGGGGTGATGGATGCTACTCCCATAGAGGTTCCTTCCTTGCTCGTGAACTTAACTAAGTATCCTCCATCTATAGTTTCTCCAACGAGATCTACTGAGCCTATGTAGCTTACCACGTCTATGGGTAAGGGTGCAGGCGGTGAAGGTAGTGCAGGTATCTCTGGCACTTTCTCCTCTGGTGCCTCGAATGCTTTAACAGCTTCTTCAGCTCTAGCAGGAGCAACTCTAAGCGATTCAAGCACCTGGTTTAACCTCTCCGAGGACACTACTCGTGAAACTGCTTGTGCAACTTCTTCATCGGGTACTCGTCTGAACATTTCTACTCTTAGAGTATCATAGAACCATTTTACTCTCCTCGCTTCTTGATCTACTGTGTAGTTTATTCTAATTCTCACTGCATCACCTTTGTTTGCTTTCAACTCGTTTACAAGCACATGGTAAAGAACAAGGTTTAGTTCACCAGAGGCTCTTGCAACCTCCTTTGAAAACTCCTTGTCTTTTCTAACTAACTCGCTGAGTTGAGCGAACAGTGTTCTCCTGATCTTATCAGCG
>JAWAXJ010000200.1:0-3113 GCA_038896955.1 Desulfurococcaceae archaeon | reverse complement strand
GCTGGTTAACCGTTCTGAAGCCTTTAGATCGGGCGACCGACTCCAGTTGCCGTTTAACGGTATCGGACACGATTATGATGGCGTAGCCTGGCTTGGGCATAGATAAAATGTTTGTGGCCACACTGTTTAAGCTTTTAGACGCGTTTCGGTCTACCTCCTCAGCCTCGAGACACACTCTTCTTCACCCTCCTTCCCAGGTCTAGACCCAGTTTTTTACGTATGAGGTCTGAGACCGTTGAGCCTTCAGCTCTAGCTAGTTGTCTAAGCACGTCAAGCTCTTCATCGCTTATTCTCAACTTGAGCCAGAGCGAGCGCTTAGACAACCGCACACCTCCAGTTTTCACATCCCCGCAAAGAATTGAAGGCTTTCAGCCTCCTTTTTCCGTAAGCTCAACGAGTTCTACGATGGAGTTTCTGGGTATGAGTACAACGTTTTTGAAAATCGTCTGTTGCGGGTCTTCATCTGGATGGATTACTTGAGCTATCGCTAGGAAGTCTTCAGCCTCGTGAACCAGCTGACCGAATGCTACAGACGGCTTGAGCTCCAAATCCGAAAAGCTGTCATGCGTCACGGTTTCCAGGCACATCGCGTCCATCCAGACGACCTTGACGAGCCTAGCCATGTCTGCACCTCCCCTTGAACTCGCAGTACTTGCACTCCCATGAATGCTCGGGCTTCGGAGGCTTTACAGATGTTAGGCTCTCGTGCAGAGCCTTGGCACGCTCCACCAAGCTGTCTACAAGCTGGGGCTGGAAGGGGACCTCGAAGACTTTCGACGACAGCTTGGATTTTTCAAGGTACACTATCAAGCCCTTGGATGCGTTTAGAGCGAGCAGGTAGGGCTGTATCTGCATGACGTGGTGTTCCAGCGGTCTCTCGGGAAGCTTGGCTATGCTTTTAACCTCAAGGACTATGCGTTGCTTGTCCATGTAAAGCACAGCGTCCACACGCCCAGAGATTCTAATCCAAGCATCCCCGTGTCTGACAGCCAGCACGACCGTCTTTTCATGTTCAAATGACGTGAAGCCGTTACTTCTGAGCGTCTCGATGAGGAACTCGTGGAACAATTCGCCTATCTTGAATATGCCGGATTTGTCCAAGTCCACCGTGTAGCCCTCCGCGTAGATCCAGTACTGCCTCAGCAGGCATGAAGGCAGGAGGCTGGGATAATAGACTCCTACGGTAGGCTTCTCATAATCCCTCTGCAAAGCCCTCCTGAGGCATTCCTCAACGACGCTTGCCATCGGAACCACCCGCGGTCAGATACGGGTCGAGCGTGGATGGGTCTATCAGGGGATTAGCTCCAAACTCCCTCTGGAGCTCCTCCTTCGTGAGGATCCAACTGAGCAGGCTGCGCGTTGGAACCTCCTCGAGGTGTTTTTTAAGGCTAAGCGTCAGCACAATATTTTCCGACGTCATTATCTTCAGGCGGTCGCTGTTTTTGAACCGCGTATAATCCAGCAGTCGGTAGCCGTATTTTTCGAGAACGCTTTTCAACTCTTCAAGCCTCACGGGTTCAGACCACCTCACTTGAAGCCGTATATTTTCGCATATGCCCTCTTGCCCGTCAGAGCCTCCTGAGCCTCGGAAAGCTCAGCCCAGAGGTAGCGCTTGGAATCGATGTCGAAGAGACAGACTATGGCTCGGCTCTTATCCCTGCTCACTGCTATGTAGCCCCTGACCTCCCTCTTCCCCCGCGGTTCAGACTTAGACATCAATACCACCGCCTCCACGAGCCCCAGCGTTTTTCACGGTAGCGGTAGGGTGTGTACTCGCCTCTGATGAGCGTACACGGAATTGGGAGCTCTACGATGAGTATGTTGCCGACGATGCGGTAGGACAGCCCAGCCTTGTTCAGCGCGTCTATCACGTCGCCTCGGGATGCACCAGCCATCCGTGTGAAGTCGTTTATGAACACTCTTCCAGACTGGTTGAAGCAGTCCCTAGACGCCTCGTACAGCAACATCTTCAGCAGGGGGTTGGAGCTCAGACTCTCACCGCCCTAGCCTCGGCCTCTAGGATCTTCAGCAGTCTGTCCTCGCGGAGCCGGCTCTCAACCCATGCGAGGGCCTTCTCAAGGTACATGACGACCTGCGGGTCTGGAACGCTCTGGCTTTTAACAGGCTCGGGTATCTGCTTGAAAGCCTCGACGAGTCCCCGCAGTTGCTTCACAGTCTTGAATACGATCTTGCTCTTAATCATGTCCTGGCGGCCTATCTCGGAGTTTAATTCCCTGACCTTCTTGAGAAGCCAGTCGTAGCTCTTCGATATGCAGCATATGAACCTCTTGATCGGGGATGAGAGGCGCTCTATTATAGTAACTGTATTATATATAATAGAGTGTAGGCTTCTGTAGAGGTAGGTGAAAGAGGTCACCGCTGTGTTTGCGATCTGCCACACCTCGATGTGCAGTTTGTCCAGCATCCCCTTTATCCTCGACTCTAGGAACTTTGCTAGTACGCATAGAACCCTTTTGACGGCTATCTCTGGGACTCTGCTTATGAAGACCGTTTTGAAGCTTCTGTTCTTGCCGTCGGGTGAGACGAATTCTTCGCCGTGCCTCTTCTGGCTTACGATGACCAGCGTCTCTTCGGAAACCTGTCCGTTCGGCGTTAGAAGGGGCTTCTTCAGCTCGTTCCAGTACTGCTTCTTGCTCTTGTTATCAACCTCTTCGACCACTTTGACTGCTATGCGGTAGTACTTCATCGTGCCCGCGTCGGTTATGACTGGAATATACGTCTCGAAGCGGTTGCTCTTCCACTCAGTCCTCACGTATGCTTTAGGCATGTATGCGCACTCCCTGTTGTCGTGCCAGTACCGTCTGAAAATCTCGCCGTACATCGGCTCGAAGACGTAGCCGAAAAGCTCCAACACCCGCGTCGCATACTCTGGAAAGCCCATGAGCCCCATACCCATCACCTCCTGAGCATCAGGTCGGCTACCGTCAGAGCCGGCTTCTGCTGGACTCCGCGCCTCAGCTCGGTCAGCGGCCTCCAGATGTCCAACGGCGTCGCAAGGTACGGGTTTGGCTCGCCTAGGATCCTGAGCTCGCCCAGAGCGCTCTGCTTTGCAAGTTCGGGCCACGTCCACTCCGCTCTGAGAAGCCTGTCCC
>JAWAXJ010000199.1:0-3126 GCA_038896955.1 Desulfurococcaceae archaeon | reverse complement strand
TGGAACGTCGGCTCTAACTGCTAGCATAGCCATAACGGCTAAAGTCCTAGTGTCAGACGTCATGCCGGTGTATGTTCCTGCGGGAACCGTATATCTGGTGAAGAACCTGTATCCCTGCCCAACGAGCGTGTTAAGTACCTCATCTGGGACTTCAACTAGGCTTACTGGAACCGTAGCAGCGAGAGATAGTACTGCTGAAGTAGGTATTCCGGCAACAACGAAGGCCGCATCTACTAAGCCCAGCTTTAGGGAGTCAGCAGCTGCGGCAAAGTCTAGATTCTGTACGGCGATCTTATCCCATACTCCAGCAGCTCTCAAAATGAGTTCTGCCTCAACAGCAGTTCCACTACCTACGGCCCCTATGGCCACCCTCTTACCAGCTAGATCGTATATACTCTTTATGCCACTATCTGCTCTAACCACTATTTGAATAACTTCGGGGTAGAGAACTGCGACACCTCTTGCCAACTCAACCCTACTGCCCTCGAACATGTAGATACCCTTGTATGCGTAGTAAGCAATGTCGTTTTGAACGAACACTAGCTGGGCATCTCCAGCCCCTAGAGCCCTCATGTTGGCTACTGAAGCACCACTCGTCGATACCGAAGACGAGATCACGTTACCCGCATACTTGTTCAACATCTCTGAGAGCTTAACTCCAAGGGGATAGTATACTCCACCAGTTCCACCAGTCCATATGTTTAGGGTATATGGTTTAACCTCCGGTCTCCAGAGCATGTACGCCGCTATGCCTACAACTAGCAACACAATGACTACTCCTACTATAATAGGTACCTTAACCTTCAACAATATACACCTCGTCTACTAGATACGTAAACAAACTTAAAAATTTGTGCGAAGGAAGGCTCAGCCTCGCGCAACTGTTTCAGGTCTACGTAGGTTTATAATAGTTAACACTTTATCAAAATCGCTCTTGCCCACAACGCTGGTACGTAGTGAAGACTTAAGTGGGCAGGACATCTAACGCCAAGATGTGGTAGTTTCCTCACGGTCGGGAATTTGAGGTAGTTTATGAGGGGGGCTGTAGGTTGGGTCACTCCGAGCGGTAGAGGCCGAAACGGAGCCTCCGATGTAAGGGGTTAGGGTTTCATGTTAGTTGATGTGGTTTGATGTTAATCCTCAGCTTTAGAGACCTCAGTCAACCGTGATCAAGTACAGCAACAACTCGAGGGTAGGCATTTGTGGTTTTATAGTGAGAAATGAAGTTGGAATGCTGTTGCGTGCTCCAACTCTCTCCTCAGAGCCTTGGGTGACGGGAGCAGTACTCTAAGCTACTCAGGGCTAGAGCTAGATGTGAGCTGCGTGTCGTTGGGCTCGAGCGGTGCCCATGGCTCCTGCGTTGAGTGGTTGGTAGCCACGGTGAAGAGTGAATGAAAGGCATAACCCACCCTAGGGAAACTTACAGAAACCTAGGGTGGGAAACGGTTAGGTTAATCTACTAGCAATTCCATCCGAAAAACCTTTTAGCAGACTCCTTCAGCGCTTTAATCGCTGGAAGTTCTTCACCGGCTAACGCCATCAATAGGGCGCCGCCTCCAGTGGATATGTGCACCTTGTCTCTATTAGCACCTTCCACTAGTGCCCCTAGATGCCCTCCACCTATCACGAGGAACGCCCCACTTCTCAGCGCAGCAGATACGAGGGCTTCAGAGCCGGCTCTGAACTTTGGGTCTTCGATGTATCCGGCAGGCCCTCTCATGACGATCAGCTTGGCATCTCTCATTAGCTCAGAGTACATCTGCATGGTGTATGTTCCTATATCCATGGGTCTACCGGTTATGGTACTTGCTGGACACTCGTCTATCTCTCCATTGTTTTTAACCACTACATAGTCTAGTGGGACATCTATTGGTGCGCCACCCAAGAGGATCCTCCTTGCTCTTGGGACTAGCGTCATGAGACCTCTTTCCTCCAAGACTTTAAGCACGTTTTCCGATATCTTACCTCCACGAGCTATGTGAAAGACTAGAGCAACTAGACCTGTAGTAAGTATTCTGTCCGCTAGTCTGTTTTTAGTTAGGTTCTCGATGATCTTCAGAGTATCAGCAACTTTCGCACCACCTAAGACGAAAACTCTGGGTGAGTAATCAGAGTCTACTATCTTCCTTAGAGCTTCAACCTCGCTCTTCATAACGTGCCCTATGACTGACTTAACTACCATCGGGAACCCCACTATCGATGGCTGCGATCTATGTGCAGTAGCAAAAGCGTCAAATACGTAGAGGTCGAAAAGTGGTGCCAACCTCCTAACGAGAAAGCTTTTAGCATGTACTTCGGGTGGTGCTTCTATTAGCTCTTCTGAAACGAATCTAACGTTATCTAGTAGTAGAACTTCACCATAACCTAGCTTCTTAATCTCCGATAGTGCTGTAGGACCCATCACATCTTCCACGAACTTAACTTCTATCCCTAGGTGTCTTGAGAGTACTTCGCTGTGAGGCTTCAGCTGAGTAAATCCCTCCTCACCAGGTCTACCTTGGTGAGATAGTAAAACAACAGCGCAGCCTGAATCTAAGAGGTCTCTAATTGTCTTAAGATGGGCTCTGATTCTCGAGTCATCCAAGATCTTGCCCTCGAGGTCCATGGGGACGTTGAAATCTACGCGAACCAGGACCTTAAGTTTCTCTATATCAATATCTTCAATAACAGGTAATCTCGGGAGCACTTTACCACCCACTTATGCTGGGTCCACCACTAAATAAAGGCAGAGAATTAAAGCATCGCTATTATCTAGCCATCTCTCAATTGATTCAGTGGTTTGACGAAAGTAAGCATCATCCGAGCTTTAGATACACCGCATCTAGGTGTTAACTACGCATCAGCTACCCGGTCTTCAATTTTCATAGCTTACTTCCACGAGGGTTCGTAACTGTTTTGATGCGTTAGGTCTATAAAGACTTTGTAGGATTTCTTCGTGATGGGGAGAGGTACTTTGAGACACCTAGAGGTAGAGCTAGGTGTGAGCTCCGTGCTGTTGGGCTCGAGCGGTGCCCATGGCTCCTGCGTTGAGTGGTTGGTAGCCACGGTGAAGAGTGAATGAAAGGCATAACCCACCCTAGGGAAACTTACAGAAACCTAGGGTGGGAAACGGTGTTATTAAGTAGC
>JAWAXJ010000198.1:0-3134 GCA_038896955.1 Desulfurococcaceae archaeon | reverse complement strand
GGTCCTAAAGCCACTAGTGTTTTTTTCATCCTCCTCCACCTCCTCCACCACTACTAGTAGTAAACCGAGGCTTAAAAGCTTTAGTATATACCGCTCACTTTACTCTGACTTTAGCCTGGCAATTGGGGCACGTGGTATATAATAATCTAGTTCTAGACCACCACTCATAGCCGCATTTTTGACACTTTACTAACTTTTTCTCTACTTTCTTTTCCTCAACAACCTCCACTCCTACCACCACCTCTAGTTATGTAAACGGAGGCTTAAAAACATATATGGAAAAAAGGGGGGAGGGGATGGGGGTTAGTGAGCACATGTGCACTCACATGTTATCAGACTATCTATGCTGACATCTTCTATTATATCTTCAGATACTTTTACTGTCATTACTAGCGTGTCGGTGTAAAGTTTTGCCATAATTCTCTCATGTCCATAGCATGCTATAGCTAAGACTCTATGAGGATCTATCCAAATCCTTGCTTCCTTAGCAAGATTCTCCGTTAGGGTCGCTATCTCTGGTCTAGCAGGGTTTTCACATATTTGTTTTAGTAGTTCTGCGGCTTTAGTTTCTTTAGCTTCCTCAAATATTTGCTTTATTAGTTCTCCAATCTTAGTCTCTTCGATTTCGCTTGTCATCCTCCACCACCTCAACCTCAACCTCCTCTAGTATAAACCCGGGCTTATAAGCTTTAGTATATACTAGCTTTATTTTTAAGGTAGCATATAGACTCAATTATGGTGCCGGGGCATGCCTAAGCATAAAAACAGAAAATGTAACAATATAATCTATGACACGTTCTATCACATAAAAATATGTCTAGATGATGGGACAATACTAGAGGACGTATCATATGATGAGCAACTATAAAGAAACACAGAATGTGTGATGTGTTATTGCTTATATAGTTTCCATGTTTTTGTCCTGCTATCAAACTTAAATCCTAGCTTTCGACATATGATGACATACTTGTTAAATGTTTCTTTATCGACATACTGCTTTAGTCTAGCCTCTACTATTCCGTTGCTGTGTATTAGCTCTATTGGTATCCCCTCGAATTCCTTCGCTATCTTTTCTATTTGCTGTGTTTTGGTCTCACGCTTAGTCTCAGTCTTTTTGCTCTCTAGCTCATCTTTAAGCTTTCTGCATGTCTCGGGTTTAAAGTTTAGATAGTAGCATATAGAGTATTTTAGATTTATTCCATCAGCTGTTTCTAGCATTTCTAGTAGCTCTTGTTCTGTCAGCCCTCTGATTTTCATTGTTAGTTCTCTATCGAGTACACTATAGCGTCTATAGATTGCAAAGCCGGTAAAGCCCTCGTAATATCCTATGAAGTCTATGTATTTAGCTTCGATATTTCCTAGCTTCTCTACCCCCTCAGCTATAACCTTATAAACTATCTGCTTGTTGCCCGCTACGCCTTGGGGCACATATATTCCCTCGCCCTGTACTATCTCTTGGTTAGCGGGGAGCTCTTTCCTTGTCCACACGGTAACAATCTTATATGTTGTTTTCTTTTTGCATTGTGGACAGTATACTATGCCCTCCTCATAATCTACAAATTTGATGTTTGGGCTACCGCATGTTTCACAAGTATAAATAGTAAGGCTCTCGAGGTCAGTAGCCTTCGCAGGGATCCTTGCAAGATATGGCACAAAAAAGTCTACGTTGTCAGTCTCATAGACTACATAGTAGTCTAGAAAGTCGACCCTATAAATTCTATAGATCCTGCTATTCTCCAAATAAACTTGTTGTTCTGGTACTAAGGCTCCCTCAGGGGCATCAAACCTCGTCCTCTCAACCTGTGGGTATATGGATTTAAAGGGTCCTAAAGCCACTAGTGTTTTTTTCATCCTCCTCCACCTCCTCCACCTCTACTAGTAGTAAACGGAGGCTTAAAAGCTTTAGTATATACCTTCTATGGGGTTTTTCATAAATTTGTGAAAAAAGTTTGGATTGATGCATGCATTAGGATATAGAAAGAGGAGGAGAAAAAGTTTGGGTTGGGGGGTTAACGGACTTAATGTTTCCTGTAGACGTATATTGTTACGTCTTTATTATTCTTTGATATTACTAGTAGTTTGTTGCTGGCAAGGCATAGGTATATGTCGATGTTTGATTGGAGCATGTTAGCTATTTGTTCTATGAGCTGTGTTTGTGTTGATTTAAGTAGAAATCTGCAGTCTGTGATTGGTGTCCGCTCGGTAAGTGCATAGAAGTCTCCTATTCTGCTATATTTTGATAGAAAGATTCCTAGGCTGATCGGGGTTAGAGTGTATATTTCTTCGTTGTTTGTTTTCACGACTAATAGCTGTTCAGCTCCCTCATATAGCGCTAGCGGTCTAGGTTTGAAGGGGGCATACTCTGCTGTCGGGGTATAGATGTAGATGTTTTTAGCATCTACATGTTCAACATTGTTGAGTGTTAGCATAGTTTCTAGCTCATATTCTCCGACATAGTAGACTGCTAGATCCTCATCTATCATCTCATGCGTTATTGTTATCTGGTTCATATTCCACCACCTCAACCTCCAGTTATGTAAGCGGAGGCTTAAAAGTTTTTATGTTTTTTCACAAATTTGTGAAAGTGATATCATGTACGGTTTATAAGCTATCCATGTACTACTAGTAATTAGGGCTGGTGGAGATGTATTTGAGGTTAGAACCAAAAAGGATCGTGTGTAAGAAATGTGGATACGAGTGGTACACGAGGAGCACGATGAAGTATGTACCATGCCCAAGGTGCAGACATCCAAATAGAAACCCATACTATGTTAAGGAGGAATCGAGGTGAGATGTCTAATCATAACGTAGCTTCTATGGAGGATAGATATGAGTTTAAAATACGAAATATTAAGTTTGTTAGAGAAGCTTGGAGAAGCCACGTGTAATGATATCTCTAGAGAGTTAAACGTAGACATAAACACAATCAAGTCTTACATGTATTTATTGTACAAGCAAAAAATTGTGGAACGTAAAAGGGTAGGTAAAAAGTATGTATACAGCCTGGCTAGCCCCAGCCCTACCCCCCCGCCCCCTCCTACTACTTCTTCTACTCCTTTTAACGTTAAAACTAGTTTTAACGTTAAAAATAAATGTGTGGATGATATCAAAAATGATGTAGGGTCTAATATAAG
>JAWAXJ010000197.1:0-3134 GCA_038896955.1 Desulfurococcaceae archaeon | reverse complement strand
GAGAAGCCTTCCCCTATGCTAGTCTCGAAGCTATGGCATGTGGTACACCACCCGTTGTTTCCTACGCTGTACCTCGGGATGCTGTTATCCATGGATACAATGGTCTCAGAGTGGAAACTCTGAATCCCGTAGACTACGCTAATGCTCTCGAGAAGCTACTGAGAGACGAGGAGCTGTGGGCTCATATACACCAAAACGCTATGGCGTACGTCAGGAGATTTGACTACGTAGAGGTAGCTAGGGAGTATTTGGAGCTAATTGAGGAGGTCGTGGAAACAGCTGGGTGAGCACTGCTTGAACGCTGTGGAACTTGAGCCTTCTAGCGCTCTCCTAGGCTTAGAGCAGCTAGTGAGGTCTCTAGGCGATGCCAGGGTCCTCCACAGCTTCTACTTCGAGTTCGGTAGGAGGCTTTACACCCTGAAGCTGGTTCTTGAGTTCTGTCCTCCGGGCTCTGAGGTCGTGGACCTGGGCGCTTCTCCGTTCATAGTTAGCTGTGCGCTAGCCCGCATGGGATATAGAGTCGTCGCTGTAGACTACGACCCAGCAGAGTACTCCACTATGGCCTCCGCATGCGGCGTGAAGGTGATTAAAGCCGACTTGGAGAGGGATATGCTGGACTTAGCCGATAGTAGCATGGACTGCGCCGTGCTCACGGAGGTTTTAGAACACCTAAACCCATACTACGTCAGCCATACTTTGAGCGAAATCAATAGGGTTTTAAAGCCGGGTGGGAGGCTTATACTCACGACCCCAAACATAGCGTCGCTGTTTAGGAGGTTCAGGCTCCTCCTAGGGATACAACCCCAATACGCCACTCACGTACATGAATACACTAAAAAGGAGATAGGGGAGCTCCTCGAAAAGCACGGGTTCAAGTTAATCAGAAGCCTGTATTCTGAGATAAATGACTTGACGTATGTAGATGCGGAACCTAAAGACTACCCGAGGCTTAAGTCCTACCGAGACCTGCTAAAGCTTGCTATAAGAAGACCCACAAAGCTAAACGTACTAAGAGCTCTAGCATATCCTCTAGTCAAGGCCATTCCGAGCTTAAGGATGCTAATAATCATTGTCGCCGAGAAGGGCAGCTGCGCCAGGCCGCTTGAAATCGAAAGGTGGTAAGTAGCTCGACTCATGAGAATCGCCGTCTTCAGCGAGAAGCTATGGCCTGAGGGTAGTGGAGGAGAGTTAGCTACCTACCTGATTCTAAAGCTCTTGGCGTCCACAGGAGACTTCAACCTGGAGGTATACACGAGCACGAGAAACCCCGCTAAGATACCCGGGGCCTCCATCAGGACCGTTGGCTTCCTCAGGGCATCAAATAAGGTGAAGTTATTCGTGAACATACTGGCGAGCAGGAGATTTGTGGAGAAGGCCATCGAGAGAGCGGATACAGTGTATATTCCCAGGTTCTCTTATCCCATCATACCCGTGGCTAAGAGGTTGGGCAAGAAGGTCATAGTGCATCTTCATGACTACCAACCAGTATCCTACACAGCTATCATCCTCTCCTCAGAAATTGAAAGGCCTATGAGCGACTTCGAGAGGACTTTTATGCTCGAGTACGCATCTAAGCCCCTCCCTATAGCTCTTGCTACAGCACTAGCTACCCCTCTAACGAAGCTCATCAGGAGGTGGGTCAGTCTGGCTGATAGAATAGTATGTGTTTCTCATAGGCATGAAGAGTTACTACTGAGGCTAGCGCCAGAATATAAGGGAAAGACCATTGCCATATACAACCCGCCTCCCGAAGTACCAAATGTGGAGATTGATCCCTCTGAGAGTCCTACATTGCTATATGTAGGCGGAGAGAGCTACATAAAAGGCTTCCATGTCCTTCTTAAGACGTTGAAATCCTGGAGAAAGAACTCAAGCTTCGAACTCGTGATGACCAACAGATACAGCCAAAGGTCTCTTAAGGCATTGAGATACTTTAAAAGGCAGCTTAATCTTAACGTACAGGTTCTTGGGTTAGTAGGTTACGAGAAGCTGGCGGAGCTACACTCCCAGGCATGGGCATTGCTTTTCCCATCTATATGGGAGGAGCCGCTGCCGTATGCCGTCCTAGAATCATTAATCCATGGTACAATACCTATTGCTTCTAGAGTGGGAGGTGTAGTGGAGCTCGCTGAAGACTTAATCGTAAGAGATTACCTGTTTACTCCTGGTAACGAGGTCGAGTTTATGGACAGAATAGAGAGAATTATCGCAATGGACAGGCAACAAATTCAAGAACTTCGCGTCAAGCTAAGGCAGAACGCTTTGTCGAGATTTAATACTGAGAAAATAACGAAAAGTCTGATGGAAGTTTTCAGCTAGAAGCGTCAAGGAACTTTTTGACTGTGAAGCACGGGAGTGACTTCCAATAGGTCAACTTAAGTGATTCAAAAATGAGGATCATAGAGTTATCCACAGACAGACTTCCATCGCCTCCTTTGAGAGGTGGGGCTATTGAGCGTTATGTTTACCAAATCTCGCAAGAACTCTCCAGACTTGGGGTAGAAGTCCATTTAATCTCTATTGGAGATTATTACCATGTAGAGAAAAACTATGTGTACCGTCACGTTTATCCTGCTGAAGGCATGAACTACTTAGAGGATATTGCGGGAAAAGTGTTAGCACGTATAACGTCTGAGCTGAACAGAAAGTTGGTCTACGTCAATAGAGCTTTACTACAGATTATTTCCGATATTCAGGAGGATTATGGGTGCATTGACGCTATTCATAATCACTACTTCACAACAGGTTTCGCACCTATAATGTTTAGAGCGTTGACGCGTAAGAAGACCTTACTAGTAAGTCACTATCACAACGTCCCAAAGAATAACCTGGTAAACATCATGCTCGCCAGACATTATGATCTGCACTTAGCGGTCAGCAGGTTTGTTAGAAACGAGGTAATACGAAGGTTAAGAGTCCACTCCCGAAAAGTACATGTCGTCTACAATGCTATAAACACTGAAGAGTTCACATGTGACGAGGATATCAGGAATAAGATGAGAGAGACTTATGGAATTGAGAGAGATGAAATAGTATTGCTATATGTTGGGAGGATAACGCCAGAGAAGGGGCTACATCACTTAGCAGAAGTATGTAAGCTTATTCGCAAGAATCTGTGCGATCAGAGAGTAACC
>JAWAXJ010000196.1:0-3142 GCA_038896955.1 Desulfurococcaceae archaeon | reverse complement strand
GTTTAGCCTTGATCCACGCGTGGTCTGGGCACATTGAGAAGAGCTTCTGTTGCTTCCTGGAGTTCGTTTAGATTGTTAGCTGAAGACTCATTGTGTTGCATGCTCAGTTTAGATGGTGACCTTGATTGCTGAGCATGGTGATGTATAAATAACCCTGTTATAATAGGTTTGTTCAGAGGTGCTGGGTACTATGCCTCTGTGGAAGTGTCAGGTTTGCAACTTTATCTACGAAGGTCCTGAACCACCGGAGAAGTGTCCTAAGTGTGGTGCTCCAAGAAACCAGTTCAAGCAGCTGAGTGACCAGGAAGCAGAACTGGTTACAAGGTCCAGGAGATCGAACTATCTCCACATGAAAGCACTTACACTACTCAGAGAACTACTCGTAGTAGCCGAGGAGCTCATAAACGACAACCTGGACCCAGGCTGCGTTAAAATAGCAAACGAGGAAAAAGAGTTCGCGTTGACAACTATACAGAAGATCATGGCTGAACTAGAAACACACATGAAGAAAGGTAAATGGGGTTAACCAAGCCAAAAACCGGAAAACCCAGGAGAAGCAGTGTACTCCCCCGGGTTAACTCTTTTTAGTACCTCCTGCTCACAGCCTAGTCCTGATCCATCCTTGGATGCAACAGTGTACTCTCCTCTGCTATCGATCTCCACTGCTTCCATGGTTACGGTGGTTTTACAGAACTAATGGTTCTTAGTCTTTCAACAGCTCTTGGTAGTACACTCAACGTGTACTCAACGTCATCCGGTGTGTGGTACCTGGTTAACTTGAACAGTATACTACCGTGTGCTTCCTCGTGTTTTCTACCTATTGCTATGAGAACATGGCTTGGTTCAAGTACTCTGCTTGAACACGCACTACCACTCGATACGTATACTCCACTCAAGCTGAGTTCCACTGTTAATGCTTCACCTTCAACGTAGAGAAATGACACGTTAAGGTTGTTTGCTACGCGTTTACTTCCCACAGGCCCGTTGATCAACACGTGTGAAACACTATCCAGTATACCCATCATGAGCTTATCCCTTAGTTCTCTCACACGTACTACTCTTGCTTCAAAATCACTGAAGGCTAGTTCAACTGCTTTCTTAAACCCTGCAATAGCAGGTACATTCTCTACTCCCGGCCAAAGCTTTTCAACACTCAGTTGACCACGTATTGGAGATTCAAGCTCAACTCCACTTCTAACGTAGAGCACTCCTACACCTCGTGGACCATGAACCTTGTGACTACTAATTGTCAGCATGTCAACACCCAGTTTATCAACATCAATACCTACCCAGCTGTAAGCATCCGCAGCATCCGTGTGGAAAACCACGCTTGGATTCACGCTTCGAGCTATATCAACTAGTTCTCTAATGTTCTGAACTGTTCCAATCTCGTGGTTAACCATTTGCACACTAACAAGCACAGTATTCCTGTCAACGTACAACTTGAATACCTCTGGGTCAACAAAACCCTCTTCGTCTACGGGAACTCTTACAACCTCGTATCCAAGCAGCTGAGCAGCGTACTCAGCTGGAAAGATAACACTAAGGTGTTCTACAGCTGAAACAAGAACCTTACCCTTTCTCCCCCTGTTCTTCAGAAGGTAACCCATTACCGCTAGGTTATTAGACTCTGTTCCACTATGCGTGAAAACTATCTCCTCCGGGCTACGAGCACCTATTGTCTTAGCTACAAGCTCCTTAGCCTCATAGACTACTTCAAGAGCCTCCCAGCCAACTCTATGAGTTATTGATGGATGACCGTAACCCACGGTGTTGTAGTAGGGTATCATAGCTTCAACAACTTCCGGTGGAACCCAACCACTGTTCTCGAGATCGTAGTACACTTCTCTAGCTGGCTTACCATGAGCTTTGAGCAGCTCTCTCACTCTACTTGAAAAAGACACAGCTACTACCTCTCTTTAACTGCTTTAACGTAGAAAACACCGGGATCCAGGGATCTGAACTCAACAACCTTGTACCCGTGCTTCACAAGTAGTTCACTCAAGGATTCAATGCTTACACCCTGAGAATCCTCGTAGTATATCTCTAGTTCCTCACTTCCACTCATGTAAGCTCGTGTAATTCGACTTGCAAGCTCTGTAAACGGGTTAACTGCACAGGATGGTCTCAAGCCTCTTACATCGATTACTACTCTACTCGTTTCTCATCACCTCCTTCCTAGTGTTCAAGTACCCGTAGTACCTGTTGATCATTTCTTCCTCCTCCATAACCTGCTTCTCCTCAACAGTCAACTCACCCGGTAGCCAATCAGGGTTTTCACCTATCATTCTATAGTAGGCTCTCACAGCTCTCTTCAAAGCACCAACTGCTAGAATACTGCAGTGGTACTTAATCGGGGGAAGACCACCAAGCTCGTTGGATAAATCCCTCCAGGAAAGCATCCACGCTTCTCTCAGTGTTTTACCCTTGATCAACTCCGTTAAGATGCTTGCAGCAGCAATGTTCGCAGCACAACCGTAGCTTTCAAAAGTTGCATTTTCAACCACGTCAACACCGTTCACTCGGTTGATCTTCAAGTAAAGCTTGATCATGTCTCCACACGCAGGACTACCAGCACTTTCTACAACGCTAGCATCAGGCATAACTCCCATGTTCCTCGGATTCCTGAACAACTCGAGTACTCTAGGACTGTAAAGCAGAGGTATTCTAGTGCTCAAACGTATCACCCCTCAATAACAATGTTATAATAAGATCCCCTAAAATACCCTTATAACACAGTGAACAATCCTGCTCTTTTAGACACCACTGAGGCTACACCGAAGCCTCCGAGAGAACTAGGTCGTACCTACTACGATTTGAACAAGGAGCGGTTGAAATCAATAACAACTCGTTTATTCGATGTCTGGAAGCTCTTAGACAATGAAACCAAGAGTAAAGCAAAAGAGTTCTTATCAATAGTAAAGCAGTACGAAGCCGAGACGCAGAGCTAATCTACTACTCCGTTTTTCTTTACGTTAACTTTTTACTTTTTCACATCAATACCAGGTTAAATCGACTTTGCAACGTGCATGTGGAGAACTTCGTGTTTAACCGGGTTTATACTTAGCCTGAGATAAGAGCGAACCATGAGCATGCTACTAGTAGCTGTACTAGAGTTGCCGCTGAAGCCAGCTTCAGCCAG
>JAWAXJ010000195.1:0-3143 GCA_038896955.1 Desulfurococcaceae archaeon | reverse complement strand
CGAGTCTATCAGGCTCAGGGCGTAGGTCAGGTTTATGTCCCTCTCACCCGGAGCGCCGAGCGGGTTGTAGAGCCACGTCACCTTACCATCGGTCTTGTAGAGTATGTAGAGGTTGCCCGTGTCGTTCAGGTACTTCACGAGGCTGTTGACCAGAGGACCACCCACGAGTATGAGCTTCTTGTTCTTGACGTCATCGCTCAAGGTCTTGCCGTCGAAGACCCAGTCGCTCATGTAGGCTATGGGAGCCCTGACGAAGCTGTACACCTCCTCAGGGTTGGCGAAGTTGAAGTACAGGTCCTTGTAGGCATCGGGAGTCACGTCCTCATACACGGTCTTGCCCTCAGGCGTCGTTATCGGTACGAGCTCAGTTGCTCCCCTGAAGACGCCGTCCTTGTCGCGGTCCTCGACCCTATCATAGATGCCGGCGAATACGCCAGTGGCGTTTATCGGGTAGAACCAGTTGAGCTGCCAATGCCATACGGCCGACTTCACGTCCCTACTCAAACGGTCCGCCTCTTCTGCATTGGCATACATTACCTGATCCAATGATTTTACGCAAGTTCCGTAGAGGCTACTGGTGTAGTGGGTGAGCACATCATCATCTCCGTCAAGAGTGTTATCCTCCTCCTCCTTGTCCTCCATGAAAGTCTTACATTCGGTAGAAGATAGTATCCTTTCACCCTCGTCTAATACGTAGAGACCCCATGTTGGTCCACATTGGGGGCCACAGTACTCTGTACCTATCAATGCCGGTAAAGCCGGGCACTCCTGGTAGGTTTGTATCACACCGCTGACCACACTAGTGAAGAAGATCTGTTCAGGCGTACCGTCTTTATCTAAATCGAAGTCCATTAGCTTCCCATCCATGTTAAGAGGCTTGTACCAGCCCGTTTCATCTCTGATGAATAGAGTAGCTCCTAGGAGACTGCTCTTCACCACTAGGAACCACTGGTCGTATGGGTAATTGTATTCATTTGTGAGATAAATGTTGTAGTAACCGCTTATACCCAAGAACTTCTCATCACCAGTGAGCTTTCTCGTCCAAGGTTCGAATACCTTACTCGTATCGACTATGTAGCCCTTAGCATCTCTGAATATAGTGACTGCCGGAGGATAGTTAACACCACTAAAATCAAGTCCCATGTTCCCTCCTGCGAACACCATAGGTCCAGTTGGATCTGGGTAGTTGCTTAACTCTAATATTACATCAATGGTCGTGATTCTAGTTGTATTAGGATTGTCCCTGGGGTCATATACAGCAAGTTCATAATCGCTCCCAGCTGGGTGAGGCCATCCGTAAACATAGTTGCCGCTCAGATAGGGACTCTTGAAGAACCAGTACGTGTTGTCCCAATCGTACGCTTTATCACCCTGTCCAGTCGTCCTACCATAGCCTGGGTAGATGTTAGGAGCTAGTATGAGCGAGTAGAAGTCCATCGTTATTATCTTCATGAGAGGATCAACGTCCCTAACCGTTATCCCAAAGTACGGAGTGAGCCTCTCGCTGGCGGTTATTCTACCATCCGCATTTATATCCGCTTGTATGTAGAGGTCCCTATGCGTTATACTGTAGAGGTAGAACAGGAAAGACGATGGATCGTTATCAGTAGGTGCCGTAGCCCCATCAATACTCTCTATATGGAAGTAGTCGACCGGAGTAGTTGTGCCTAACTTATAAGCTGTGAAAGCGACAGAGAATGCGTTATCATCACTGATACTGACGTTTTTAGCCACTAGCGTGTAACCCAGCCAAGGCAGATCGACCTTAGTACCTACCTCTATATCTATTGGGTTCAGTGGGTGTATGAAGTAGAAACCGGCATGGGCCCAGGTGTATATTATATCACCAGAGTAGTCCTGTACGAAGTCTCTTTGACTATCATAGGCGTCGGCATCGAATGTGAAAGTCCCTGGGCAGTCTAGCGTTAGTGGGACTGCATATGTCTGTCTCTCTATATCATTGTAAGCCGGAGGATAGTAGGTTGTGGAAGAGCTAGTAGCGAATACCACCCATTCTTTAAGAGCTCCCCTGCTTACCTCCTTACCTAGACTATACCAAAGCTGCGTTGGGTTCTTCGTAGTTTTCATGCCAGCTGGGACGAAGAAGTAGTCGCCTACGAGGGGATATATGGCATTAAATGGGTTGGGACTCCATACCTGTGACCTCTCATCCCACCAGTTCCAGCTCCATAGGAAACCTTTGAAAGTTGTGTTATCCTCCCAGCTTCCGAGTAGATCTAGAGATTGGTAGCGTTGCCCATAAGCTTGAGCTGAGAAGCTACCATGATATAGGGTAATGTCGTTCTCAGCAGCTTGCTTCGCATCCACCCACAGGGCGTTCGTGAAGTAGAGGTGCGATCCCATCTTCGCCGCTATGAGCGTTGCCCCTAAGACGTCCTCGGGCGCTGCCTTACTACCTAATACTATGGCTACGTCAGGCATGCCGTCGAAGTTATAGTCTATCGTGCCGTCCTTGACGAAGGGCTGCGGGAAGAGGTGTATCGGGTACGCTGCAGCGGGCAGCAGGCTCGCTCCCAGCAGCACCAAGAATGCTGCCAGCACGTATGCCTTCCTCATGATGTTCACCTGCCCCCCGAAGGGGGCATGGGCCTCTAGCAGCGAAGATATAAAAGTCTTATCGCTAAAACGGTTGCAGAACGTTGCATACAATTGACTGAGCTAAATTTCAGCTTTCTTTACAGATCTGAGGATCCTTTCTCGCTAGAAAATGGAAGATGATCCCATACATTTTCAAATCCAAATACAAGCACCTGAGATCTGGGATGATCCCCTTTGAGGGGCTTGGGCATTCCTGAAACGTCATACAAGCCCTCCGCAAGTACTTCGTCAATTAACGAATGAATTCACGTCTAAGTCCTCCTCCTGCGCTCCCTCTCCTCCACGACCTCGAAGGACTCGCTGTCCCCGACCTCCCTCTCCATAGCCCTCAAGACGCTCGAAGCCGCCCTCTTCACGGCCTTAGGATCCCTAGACCTTATGGAGATCACGTACTTAGGGGCTCCAGCTGAGTAAACATCGACCTCAGCCTCCCTCCCGGCCTCAGCCCCCCTGATTAGCGCCCTCCTCACCCTCTCCACACCGTCGCTGGCGTAACTCACGACCTTGACTACGAGGTCCTTCAC
>JAWAXJ010000194.1:0-3145 GCA_038896955.1 Desulfurococcaceae archaeon | reverse complement strand
GCCCCCAAATACTTCAAGATAGTAACATCAGAATCCCCTAACAAACGCCTCCTAATATCATCAAAAAGCTTGTCAGGTAACTCGAGCAAGCCAATAATCTCATCTAAACAGTCAACAATGGGCTTATCACAAACCTCAATAAGTCTCTTATACGTCTCCTTCCGAACCCATATCCTACTATAGTGATCCTTGTTATACCGACCAACATACCCCATATATATCCCATATATCTCGTTAAACCACCATCCTTTTAAGAAGCATATCCCAGATATATGTCCTATATATCTTGCATACCACAGATATATGCCCCATATATCCCGCCAGGTAGATATATATCCTATATGTCTGTGGTTGTATGCAGGGTATATGCTATACTGGTGGATCCCGCACAGAAAACAGATATATAGGACATATATCTAGGAGACATATAGGACATATATGCTTGCAGCAGTTTCCTAGCACAAACCATATAAATATATAGCTCATATATCCAAATTTTTCATAAATTTATGAAAAACGGGCTAAGTTCAGTTTTTAGCATATGCTATATATTCTTTATTATCTATCCGTATTAGGTACACATTTACAGTATCTCCTGGGCTTATCTCAACAAGCTTGGCTAAACTTGGAGGTATTACTATTACTAGTGCTCTCCCTGCCCTTGACACCTTCCTTTTAGTTATCTGTTTAACTTCTACCACTCATCCTCCCCCATCTTTATACATCTCATCTAAAAGTTTTAAGGGAAGTTACATAACTTTTTTAAAGAAAAGTTTAGAGAAAAGTTTTAACTTCTGGCCGATATTATAGGAGGTAGCAGGTGAGGTTGGGGATGCGGATAGAGTTTAAGTGTTCTAAATGCGGTAAATTAGTAAGCGTGAAAGATAGATATCTAGCCCTTAGAACCCTCATCCTCCCCGTCAAGTGCCCCTACTGTGGTTCAGAGCTCTCTAAAATAAATGAAATAGCGATCGACCTAGGAGACAAGAAAATAAGAAAAGTCTTCGTTCTAAGGGACAGTCGAGACAGCCCTTTCGAGAGTAGTTTCGAAAAAGGGGGAAATAAAATAGTATCATTTAAGATGCCCGCTCCAATAGTTGATATGCTCGATGAGCTTAGTAGAAGGTTTAATGTACCACGGAGTGAGCTCATAAGAGCGGCTATAGTGTGGTTTACCCAGTTATTTGTAAAAGATGAGGTTGTCAGAGATGAGCGACAACATTGACGATGGACCAAGCTATAGTGACAGCTACGCAGTCATGCCAATGAGCATCTATGGAGTATATTCTACTAAGACAATCAGAGGGCTGAACAAGAACCGGAAGCTACTCAAACTAATAGGGTCGGAAGAGTATAGGCTAATGCGTCAGATCAAGAAAGCATGTGCTCTCCTAGATGTTGACAGCCAAACAGTAATGTACGACTCCCTAATGATGCTGAGAAAACTCCTAGATATCAGTAAAAACGTAGACATAGAAGCACTCTCACTCATAGTAGTATACTTCTCCGCTCTCAAGTATGGAATAAGCGTTGACTACGATAAGCTAAGAGAGCTCATAGACGATGATGATAAACTAATGAAATATCTGGTGCTCACCGAGAAAAACCTAAAAATAACAACAATCAGAACGGTTGAGATGATAGTAGGAGAGTATGCATCAAAACTTAAAATGAGCGACAGAGAATACGCTCAAACCTTACAGTTAGCACAGAAAATATCAAAAATAATGGGGTCGAAAGCTGGGGCAATAATATCAACCTATCTAGTCTACAACACATACTCTCTGATTAACGGCAGACGCACAATATCCATGCCCGAAGTTGATAAATCCAGCCACAGACACCTAGGCCAAATAAAGAAAGTAGAGATATATCTAGGGTAAAGCCTATAAAGCACTAATTTTTTCCATGTTTTTTCACAAATTTGTGAAAAAGCAAGCAAACCGTATATACGCAGATTTATAAGCTTCGGTTACTAGGTAACTGATGTGGTGCAGGGGGGTGAGAGTATGGTAAGCGAATCGATCTCATTACTGAAGAAAATGTGTGAGAAAATGAAAACTGGTGATATGAGAGTTGCTACTGCTCTATCAATAATTGCCCAGCACTTTAACATAATAATAAACGAAAAAGCGTATCTAGCAATTCGTTGTAATGAGTTCAAGCTAAGTAAAGAAGAGACAGTCGAGATGTTTATCTACATGCCAAATCTAACGATCGAAATTTTTGTATCACAGAAAGAGAATGAACCAGAAGACGTCAAAATTTACATAACTAGAGACGCTATAGAGTGCTACGCGAGATGAGATTACAATGAAATATTTCACATCTTTAACGTTTGATAAGACAACATGTCCGAGATGTAACCAACAAGGAAACTTAGTCATCAATATCTATAAATCAGACAACAAAACATCGCATAAAGTGTTAATACGACACATTAATCAAAAGAATCCACGCTACTGCTATTTGGGCACGGTAACAGTTCCGCACATCAGCGAAACAAAAAAATACAGCGATGCACTATTGTGTGTAATTTACCTTGCAAATGTTAGTGGAGCAAAAAAGATAGAAATCAGCGATGATGAAGAAATAAAATTGTACTATCCGCGCTATACAATAACGCTAAAAACAATCAATTACGATAAGCTAGTAGAAAAAACAATACAATACAGTATGGAAAACCTACCCGAGACATTATCAAACATAGTAAACATGCTAGCAGAAATGCTCACGTCATGTTACAAGTAATCGTTTTTTCCTTATATCTAAGTCGTTTTTCTCATCCTTGCTAGCGTTATCGCAAGATTTATCCTCGCCTTAGTCCTCCTAGAAACCTTTAACTTACCCTCATTTATAGCTTTCTTAATCTTCCTTAAAGCGCTGACCTTAATCTTCCCCCTCTTAGTAAACGGACTCCCTTTAATCACCTTCCTAACTTTTTTAGCGTTTCTCTTAAGCCACTCTCGGAGTGCCCCAGGCTTCTTAATAGCCTTCTGAATCCAATACTGTTTAGACACTCAACATCACCATCTAGTATAATTACACTAGTATAACACTTTAAGTAGACCGCTAAACACCTCTGGTAGTAGCCAATCACGTCTCTGTATCTTAGCTGGCTTCGCCTCCAGAGATGCTAGTACAC
>JAWAXJ010000193.1:0-3150 GCA_038896955.1 Desulfurococcaceae archaeon | reverse complement strand
AGATCTTTTGTTCTAAGTTGTTAACCTTTTCGTAGACTTCGACAAGTTGTCTTCTAAGAAGCTCCAGCTGGGTTAATCTTTTGTTTAGCTCATCTTGCACCATTCTCTCAATTCTACTGCGCACTTTCTCTAGTAGTTCAGATGTTATGTCTCTCTCTGGGGGTACGTGAGTTAATAGTAGATGCAGAATGTACTCGGAAACAGAGCTAAATCCTCTCTTACGTGACTCGTTTTCAAGTCTATGGTATAATTCTTCTGGAATACGAACTACGACCTCCCTGGTGTCTTCTCCGCGTTTATAGTTCACGATGCTCATCCAGAGTATAAGAGTTGTCGCCCATTGATAACCTCTGCTTAGACTTCTAATTAACGTTTACTGGTTACTAGTTTATTGGTGAGTAAATTGCTGTTCAGCGATGCTCACCTGCACGTAAACCCTGTAAAGGGCTTTGGAACAGAGAAGATTGCTAAGAAGTTCAAGAAGGAAGGAGGATGGTTCATGGCTATTGTAGCGCTTCCACCGTACTACTATAACCTTGTAGAACCCAGCGCGGACTCTTACAGAAGAGTACTTGAGATAGTGACGAGGGATTCACTCAGAGCAAAAGAGGCGGGATTAAGAGTATCGGTGTTTATGGGCTTGCACCCAGCTGAAGTTGACCACTACTATAGGCACAATATAAAAGGTGAAAGAGCATTCCAGCTGGCCGAAGAAGTCTTCAGAATACTGGAAGCCGCAATTAAAGAAGGCCTGATCCAGGGTATAGGCGAGGTTGGACGACCACACTATAGTACTTCTCCAGAAAAATTTGTACTCGCTGAAGCCATAATGATGCGTGCACTAACCATAGCTAAAGACCACGACATCCCAGTTCAGCTACACTTGGAGCAAGGAGGCTTTGCAACAGCGTACACGGTGAAATTCCTGGTTGAAAAAATAGGGTTGAGATCTGAAAAGATAATGCTTCATCACGCAAACTTAGAAACATCGCTATGGGCTAGTAGATTTAACCTAGCGTCTATAGCTCCTGTTAAACAGTTCAACGAGAAGTACGCATCTCACAGAATTCCACGTTGTATGCTAGAATCGGATTTCTTAGATGATCCGCAGAGACCAGGTGTTTCAGCATATCCCTGGGAAATACCCAGAACAATCAAGGATCACGTGGCTAAAGGGATCATGACGGAGGAAGAAGCTTTCAAGATCATGGTGGACAACGTAACACGATACTTCGGAGTAGAGCCACCATGACTTGCTTCGTTGACCAGGAGGATTCATACTGTGAAGTATGTGGTGAGAAGCTCGGCAAGTACAGGTGTAGAATGTGTTCTCGCGTAGTTTGCGAAGATCACTACGAAGCAAGCAATGATATGTGTGTTGTATGTAGGGATCTTCTTTGTAAAATATGTAAAAACTACTTATCAATAGGTGTATGCAAGTACTGTGGAAGACTAGGTTGTGAAATGTGCCTAATACAGGCAACACCTGTAGAGTACATATGTGTGGAATGCTACAGGAAAATACACGGTTGTAGTGAGCGTGCTGAGTATGAAAACAGGTAAACTTGAGTGGAAGTTCATGGAAACCCTACTTTCGCTTCTACCAGTAGAAGACATAGACCTGGTTACGGGGCCTTACATAGGTGAGGATGCAGCTGTTATTAGACTCAGAGATGGCTTTCTCGTAGTACACTCTGACCCTATAACGACAGGTGTGAAGAGAGCTGGATATTTAGCTGTACATGTAGCAGCTAACGACATAGCTGTAAGAGGTGTAAAGCCTAGATGGTTCTTACCCGTTGTTCTAATTCCTCCAACGTACAGTGCAAGTGATATCAAAGAAATATTCAGCGACATGGCTTACGCCCTCAAAGAAATTGATGGAATAGCTGTAGGAGGTCATACTGAGGTAACCCCAGGTCTCAGTAGACCAGTAATATCCATGACAGCAGCTGGTTATACAGCATCGAGAGTTATCTTAACCAAGAATGCTAGCGAAGGAGACTTAGTGTACGTTGTTGGACGTGTTGCAGGTGAAGGAGCAGGGATAATAGCGTGGGATTTTGAAAACGAGTTACTAAGTAAAGGTGTGAGCAGATCTCTCGTTGAAAGAGCAAAGAAGTATATATACGACATTAGCGTTGTCCAGGTAGCTCTTGCTGTGAAGGACTTTGTAAACTCTATGCACGATGCAACAGAGGGCGGAGTTCTTCAAGCCCTGCGTGAAGTAGCTGTTGCAAGTGGAAAAGCCATCGAAATTAATGAAAATAGCGTACTGGAGATGCTAGAGCACGAGGTAACTGTGATCACGTCCGCTATGAACGTTGATCCTCTAAGACTTCTGAGCAGTGGTTGCATCGTAGCTACGGTCCCACCTCACAGTAAAAAAGACTTTGAATCAGCACTAGATGCTATCAAGAAACCCTATCGTAATGTAGGTGTAGTGCGGGAAGGCAAAGGTGAGGTGGTTTTACACACGAAGCATGAAAAAATCATTGTAAATGAAGACATCATAGACGAAATTTATAAGCTATGGTAGGAGTGTTCACCAAAGTTGCCTTCTCACTTATGCTTACCGAGGTTATTCATGTACTTTGCAAGGTTTTCGGAATTCAAAAACAGGCATCGTTAATGGTGTCCTCAGAATTCTGAGACCTGTGGAGTGATGAACAGTGGGAAACAGCCAGTAGCTTTCACAGTAAGAGGTCCCGAAGAAGCTGTTGAGAATGTGAATGGTTACGAGGCTAAACATAAAAACATAAAAGCCAATGAATAACCATTTACTGAAGGACGGTATTAATGGGTGTTGTTTATGCAGATCCGAGAAGAATTAGAAGTTGTTTTGAAAACCGTAAACTCCGTCGTTGTAAACCTAGAGAACACTATTTTAAGAACGAAGGAAGTGAAAGACGAGAAAACTGTCAGCTTAATATCTCGAATAGTGGATTTCTTGAGGAGAATGGAATCGGTCATACTGCAAATTTCTTCCATGCTAGATACTGCTGGAGGCAACGTAGTGCTATTAGCTCCCTACACGTATGTTTTTAGAACAGAGAGCGAACTGGTGTTCCTTAGGAGTAAACCCGAACACGTGATAATATCGATAAATTTTGCTAAGTCGAGCATTTCTATTAAAGTAAGACATGGAAG
>JAWAXJ010000192.1:0-3152 GCA_038896955.1 Desulfurococcaceae archaeon | reverse complement strand
GAGCTAGCAGTTCTGGAGAGCGAGGAGACCGTAGTCTGAGGCTCCTAGCAAAGAAATAGCTCGGTTTCTTAAGCGATGAGAGCGCTCTTCGTGGTTCCGCGCTACCATCCTCACATCGGCGGGGTCGAGTACGTGGTTAAGTCTGTAGCTGAGAGACTTGCTGGAAGAGGACATGAAGTCGTGGTGCTCTGCGGAGAATCGAATATAGAGAAACCATGTGAAGAGCTGGTTAACGGTGTTTGTGTCATGCGCTGGCCTGTTTATGCTCCTGGAGATGCTTACCATGTTCCGAGGATGAGATATATGTTGAAGAACTGGCTCCTAAACACTGCAAGAGAGAGTGATGTAGTCCACTTCCATAGTGTTCACAGCGTTTTAGCTATGTATTCCCTGAGAGTGCTGAGGGATTCCAGAGTGCGTAAGGTTTTAACACTTCATTATCATGGTACAGGACATACGTTGTTCAGGAGGTTTCTGTGGAGAGGTTGGAGGGTATTTGTCAAAAGTGCCCTCCAAAGTGTTGACGTTGTTCACACGGTCTCTAATACGGAGGCACAATATGTCGCTAGGGACTTTTGCGTAAAGTCTCTAACGATTGAACATGGCGTTGAAGAGTGGTTATCGAATATATCTTGGAACCCCTCAGATTATGTGATGTATAGCGGGCGTATTGAAAAATACAAGAATATTCATAGACTTGCAAAAATCGTGCAGATACTTAACGAGGCAGGGTTGAATCTGAAACTGAAGATATTTGGGGATGGGCCCTTCAAACGCAAACTGCTAATCTTTTTAGATAGGCTAAAGGTAAAATATGAGTTGAATCCTCCACAGCCCTACAAAGAATACATCCACTATCTGTCAAAAGCAACTTTATTCGGGCTACTATCTGAAAAAGAAGCGTTCGGACAATCAGTTAACGAGGCAAACGCTCTCGGAGTGCCAGTCGTAATTGTTGAGCCTTGGGGCCTAAACTTCAAGGAAAGAACCAGAACTCTAATAACGAAACTAAGTAAAAGCGACGAAGAGATAGCTGAGGAAATAGCTATGTTCCTAGAAGAGGCCAGGAAGCAGCCTAAGTCTAAAGTTCCAAGCTGGAGCCAAGTAGTAGACCTCTACATTAAAAACTTATACAGCCCGTAAGCGTGCCTGCCTTGAAGAAAGCTCTTGTAACACGTGATACCATCTTTATTGGCAGTTATCTAATCGATAAGATTGTTTCTGACGGCTGGCACGTTATTGCATAGGCGGAACTTCCGCCAACCACCGGATTGGGAGCCTTAACATCGGTACAGACAACGCCCGTCCAGCTCTTAGAGTGTAATCGTTTTCTGGAGAATAAAAAATATCTCTATACCTTGAGGTAGGTCTTTATTGAGAATAGGGCTGATCAGGAGGGAGTTCATTACTCACCTTGATGGAGTTAATAGGTTTATTGCTAACCTAGCTGAGGCATTCAAGCTGCTTGGACATGAAGTCTTCATCTTAAGTTGGTGTTATAAAGACGTTAGAGAGGGGCTCAGCAGGTGGTTCAAGATAGTGCATGGGCTAGACGTTGAAGTTGAGGTAGCTACCCTACGGGGCCCTGAGGACAGAGACAAGTGGATTACAATGCTCTTCGACTGGCTCACGAAGGGCAGCAAGATGCTTAAGAAGCTCAACGCGGATGTCGTTATAGTCAATGGAGTTGTCCCTATAAGGTTTAAGCCGAAAATAGCGGTAGCTCACGGACCTCTCATCGGTGTATCGAGGCTTCAGCGCGCTGTTCTCAAGCTACTTTACGGGACCTATAACCGCGTCGTTTGCGTTTCCAGGGAGAGTTGTAGGGAGTACAAGGGGATAGCGAAGTGCGACAAGATCATCCCGCTGCCGCTGAAGCTGAAGAACTTTAAGCCCCTGGAACCCTCGAGGAGGGCGGAGTTGATAGTTCACATCGGTACCAGGCCCACCAAGAATCCGCTAGTTAGCGTCAGAGCTGTCGAGCTGCTCAGAGAGCGAGGCTACAACGTAGAGCTAGCTATAATCGGCGGGAGGTCAAAGTACCTTGAGAGGCTGCGCCGAAAAGGATTCGTTAAGCTACTACCCGGCGTTAGCGAGGAAGAGAAGAACAGAGCGCTTTGTACCGCAAAGGCGCTAATACTGCCGTCGTCTGGAGAGTCTTTCTCCTACGCTTGTCTTGAGGCTATGGTGTGCGGCACACCACCTGTGGTTTCCTATGCAGTTCCCAGCGACGTTGTCATACACGGGTACACAGGCCTTAGAGTGGAAACCCTAAACCCCGTAGACTATGCCAACTCTCTTGAGAGGCTCCTGAGAGATGGGGAACTGTGGGCTCGTATCCACAGAAACGCTATGGCGTGCGTCAGGAGGTTCGACCACTTGGAGGTAGCAAAGGAGTACCTGAGGCTAATCGAAGAGATAGTGGAGACGAATGGGTAAGCCTCGTTTGAACGCTATAGAGTTTAAGACGATTGATGCTCTTTTAAGCTTAGAATATCTGATAAAGTCCCTGAACGATAACAGGATCCTTCACACCTTCTATCTCGAGTTCGGTAGGAGGCTCTACACCTTGGGGCTAGTTCTCAGGTTCTGTCCCCAGGCTCCAGAATCGTGGACCTGGGAGCATCCCCGTTCATAGTTAGCTGTGCACTAGCCCGCATGGGATATAGCGTTGTCGCTGTAGACTATTACTCAGAAGAGTACTCCCCTATGGCCTCCGCATACGGCGTGAAGGTGATTAAAGCCGACCTGGAAAGGGATAAGCTGGACTTAGCCGATAACAGTGTGGATTGCGCTGTCTTCACGGAGGTTCTAGAGCATTTAAACCCCTACTACGTTAGCCATGCAATGAGCGAGATCAACAGGGTCTTAAAGTTGGGAGGGAAGCTCATACTGACGACCCCGAACGTAGCGTCGCTGTTTAGGAGACTTAGGCTCCTCCTGGGGATACAACCTCAGTACGCTACTCACGTTCATGAATACACTAAGAAGGATATAGAAGAGCTTCTCGAGAGACATGGGTTTAGGGTCTTAGAAGCCTATTATTCTGAGGTAAACGACTTGACGCTCGTAGACGCGGAACCTAGAGAATATCTGAAGCTCGAGTCCTACCGAGACCTATTAGAGCTTGCCATGAAAAGACCCACAAAGCT
>JAWAXJ010000191.1:0-3169 GCA_038896955.1 Desulfurococcaceae archaeon | reverse complement strand
TAGAAGGTATGGAAATGGACTCGTAGAACCCTACGCTGTCGAGGACGCCGATGTAGTGATCGTTGCCATGGGCAGTAGTGCTGGAACTATTCGTAGTGTTGTAAAGAAGTACCGTGAAAAAGGCGTAAAAGTTGGACTACTCAGAGTGCGGTCCTACAGACCATTCCCCCGAAAGGACTTAAAAGAACTCCTAGCAAACGCTGGTATTGTAGCTGTAATGGATAAAGGCTATAGTCCAGGTAGCTATGGTCCACTCTACCTAGATGTACTAGCAACAATCTACACTAGCAAAAACAAGCCATTAGCTGTTAACTACGTATATGGTCTTGGTGGAAGAGACCTACCTCCATCTACTGTTGCGAGAATGATTGATCAGCTTCTAGATGACCTAAAGCGGGGTTACATACCCGAGGAAGAAAGAGTTCGGTTCCTAGGGGTGAGAGAGTAATGGTGGTGAAAACTCTACCTGAAATACCCGTCAAGAAGGGAGAACCACCGTACAAGATCCTAATATTCGAGCCCGGTGTTAAGCAAGAACTGCCACTAGTATTTAACCTTAGGCAACTAGCTGAGCAGAGAAGATCGGCTATGCTACCAGGACATAGAATGTGCGCTGGGTGTACAGCACCTATAGTTGTTAAGCTAGCCACCTTCGCTTTTAGAGGGCCAACAATAGTTGTAACGGCAACAGGGTGTCTCGAAGTATCCACATCAATATACCCATATACAAGCTGGGCTGTACCATGGATACATAACGCTTTCGAAAACGCCGCTGCTACAGCAAGCGGTATTGAAGCTGCTATTAAAGCATTAAAGAAGACTGGTAGATTAAAGTACGATCAAGTGGACGTAGTCGTGTTCGCCGGCGACGGTGGTACTTACGACATAGGCTTCCAGGCTCTGAGCGGCATGGCTGAGCGTGGACACGATGTTCTCTACATACTCTACGACAACGAGGCTTACATGAACACTGGTATACAGAGGTCTGGAGGAACACCCAAGTACGCGTGGACAACGACAACACCCGTTGGATCTGTGCTTCCGGGTAAAACGGAGAGCAAAAAACCAATAGCAGAGATCATGGTGGCTCACAGAATCCCCTATGTTGCTACGGGTACACCAGCACACTGGGTTGACTTCATAAAGAAGGTGAGAAAAGGTCTGGAGGTTAATGGACCCGCGTTCATTCACGCGCTGAGTAGCTGTGATCGCGGGTGGAGACACAGCGAAGATGTATCAGTCGAGGTTCTCAGGTTAGCTGTTGATACATGCTATTTCCCACTGTGGGAGTGGACACCTGAATCAGGCTACCAATTAACCGATAGAAGCCTTATCATAGCTAGAAACCCATCGCTGAAACAACCAGTAGAGAAGTTCCTAGAAGTCCAGGGTAGATTCAGACACCTCCTAAAGCCAGAGAACAGAGAGCTCGTTAAGGCTCTGCAGGAGTACGTAGACGCTATGTGGGAGGATCTGCTCAGAAGGGCTACTAATGCTCCAAGATAATGAATTTTCACCTGAGCAGTGTACAATTTTTTCACATAATACCCTTATACTCGGTGTAGGTTCTCCTCTACGAAGCGATGATAATGCTGGACTGCTACTATGCGATCTACTAGCTGAGAAAGGCGTTGAATGCGTTAAATGTGAATACGGCTTGGAAAACTGTTTTGATGTGATCATTGAGCGGAAGCCGCGAACACTAGTAATAGTTGATGCTGCTTTCTTCGAAAAAGGGAAACCTGGAGATGTCGTGCTAGTAGCAGAAGAAAACCTAGTTGACACTGTTCAACTGGTTACCACGCATAATATACCAGTAAGACTAGTACTCGAGGTCATAAAACGAACTACTAAAGTTGAAAGAGTATACCTGATTGGAGTATACCCTAAAACCATGGAAATAGGTTTTGATGTATCCAGCGAGGTTCGCAACACCGTTGAAAAACTAGCTAACGTTATTGTTGAGTGTTTGAATAGGGAGAGCAATGGGTAGAATCAGCAGAGACTTAGCAAGAACATTCAAGTGGTTATCGAAATCAAACGGAGTAATAAACCCTAGTTTAGAGAGTACACTCACATATTCAACAGGTATGTAGTACCTAGTTTTCCTCAAGAATGCTACAACTAATCGCTCTAACATATTCCTGAAGTAGAACATTTTTCGGTAAAAAGAAATGTAGTTAACTGGTTTATTTAGGTCCAGACACCTCGCAAGTACAGGTGATAGTTCGAATATGCTGAACAGTCCTCCTCCCGTATACGGTTTGGTCAAAGGAACAGCATCACCATGAAAAACTACATTTGTAAAAACTACTGGGTTTTTCAGCGGCTTGTAGAGTGGTATTATGCCACCGAATCGCTCGATCACACCCGCTACCTTGATACCGGCTTTTTTCTCGATGAAATCCAGGTATTTTACATGGGGTTTCCTGGAGGCGAATCCAAGCTTCAGAGTTGTTTTATCCAGTGGAATGATCCATGCAAAGAAGTCTGGGTTCTTAGTATCGTATAGAATGTAAATAGAGTCTTCTACAGTATCCTTTGTTCTAACTATTGCTTGTATAGCGTACAAGCACCGATCTTGATCACCTATCAGCACTTTTCTAAAAAGCCCACTTGCACCCTCTGCTACGACGAGATACTTGTAGGCGAATTCTCTACCAAGAGCCTTAATCTTAAGCGCCTGAGAAGGTTTAGCTCTCGCGCTCGTAACTACTTTATGTCCAGCTGACTCGACTCTGCTGGCTAGTGCACTTTCAAGTTCAGGTCTATCTACATGGAACGCTATGGGTACCTTAGATGTAACCGTGTAAGTTTTTCTTGGAGTAATGAACTTTATTGATCGATAGGAGCTTGTCAGTAGTTTGCGTGAGATTCTGCTTATTCGTTGTGCTGTTTGAAGCCCTACTATTCCTGCACAGTGCTTTGGTAATCCAACTTTTTCATGTTCTTCGAGTACTAGGACTTCGGATTTGCTTATGTTGAGAGCTGTGTAGAGTCCTGCTGGACCTCCGCCTACTATAACAATGTCATATTTCATTCACGTTCCTCGTATTTTTCTTCGTAGTCTCTTGATACATACTTCATAGTGTAGTTTTTAGCTTTTAGACTTTCAACAATAAACTTGTAGGACTTGAATGGATCTCCCTTGTCTCCACACGTGTAAACA
>JAWAXJ010000190.1:0-3185 GCA_038896955.1 Desulfurococcaceae archaeon | reverse complement strand
GTAGAACAGTGTTTCCAGCGCTTTCTTAACGTAGGATTTATCTTCGCACTCCGAAGCTTCCGGGTTTACGAGTAGCTCTTGCAGTTTAGAGTAAATCGAGTGATCTGTCAACTTCATGTAGTGTTGAACTTTTCCGGGGTCGTTGATGACCTTTTCAAGAACATCTGCTAGGAAGCTCTTTATGCAGGGTAGCAGGGAACCTAAGGTCTCTATGAAGGCTACGTTTACCGGGTGCAAGTAGACGTACTTGTACATGAGTTTTCTAGCATCGAATAGTCTTGCGATCTCGTCGAGAGCTTTAGAAGCAACACCGATGGTTAATCTACCGTTCTTTTCAAGCACGTATGAGTTTCTAATAATCCAGTCATCGTTTATTTGACCCATTGGAACACCTGTGAAGTAGCTATCGCGTTTCAGATAGTCCATGATGTCACTTGTGTATATGTAGTCCCTTACTATGATCCTGGATACGACTTCGAATCCGTTGTGCTTCTCGGGTACAAAGAAATCGTTTTCACTAAGTACATTTTTGCTTAGCAGATCTGTGAACATTTTCACTCCAGTGGACGGCTTCATTCCAGCATCTAGGAGTTCAAGTGTTGTATCAACGTCTAGCTCAAGTGTACTTCTATTTTCGACCAAGGCTTTCTCGATGAGGTCTCTCACGTAGAACTTGTAGAGAACGTAGCCTAGAACCTCGTGGTTTCCAACTCTGTAGTTTAAGAACTTCTTCTGCATGTAGACGTGCTTGTCGAAGGCGTGACTAAAGGGTCCATGACCTATATCGTGCAATAGCCCGAGAAGTCTGGTTGCCGTAGTTATCTCTCTGTAGTACCTGGTAGCAAAGGATCTTTCATTGCTTGGAAGGCTTTCAATGGAGGATCTAAGAACGAGCGTAATGTACTTGTAGGACAAGTGCATTACGCCAAGGGAGTGGGAAAACCTTGTGTGCGTGGCACCGGGATACACGAAGTGTGCAGCCTGAAGCTGATAGATGTATCTAAGTCTCTGCATTACCCAGCTGTCCATAACGGCTCCTTCAAGCTCCTTTATGTAGTCTATGTAGCCATGGATGGGATCTCTGATCTGACCGTTGTAGGGCATGAACAGTTTTGGTTTGAACTCTTCACCAGCATGCTCCAAGCTTATCACCACTAAAGGTTCAAGCACCTCTGACATCACTAAGCCCTAATCAACGCTTACTTAGCCTCTAATAAGGTGTTACAGTTGTATATATGCAAATTCAGCTTTAATAGCATTTGGCGTCTTTGCAAAACAACGAAGTTCTCCCGTACAACGATGCATTTGCACAAGTGATTCACAAAGTCTTTTTAGCCCTAGCGTAGGGGTCCTCTAAGAAGAAACCTTGCTTACACCTTGGACAGACAACGAGAACAGGTCTTTCCCTCTCCTCGCGTTCAACTTCTCCATTGTAAACGTAGAGTGTAGCCTCGTAGATGTAGATGAACTCGGGTGATTCATCCTCAAACCCGCAGTAAGGGCACTTGATAGTTTTCAAAATGACACCATGTAAAACCACTTGGTAAAGCTCCTAAATAACGCAGTATCAGGTGTAAAAGGGTTGTCGGCTGAACCGAACAGCTTTGTGAATAAACATGGGGGTTTCTATGTGCAGTTAGTTCTTTGCAACCAGTTGAGTCCGATAAAAGCATGTGAACAAATTAAGCGAAGAACCAGTACTATAGCTTAAAAGAGGTTCTCGTCTTGCACGTACTCCCTCCCTATCTTCAGTGCAATCTCGGCTTTTGCAAGCTCATAGCCTATGTAGAAGTAGTGATCAAGCCTGGATGCAAGGTTTCTCTCAATTAAAACCCTCAGTATGCAATATGGATCTTTACCTCTGATTTCCAGGGTTGGTTCTTTTGAGTCGTATCTGTAGTGCTGCAGTACAATCGTGTCCAAGTCGTGGTCTACGTGGATCTTGAAGTAGCCTCTGGGATCTGGAATCACCTTGTGCTTCTCACGGGCTTCTACGACTTCTCGAGCAGTAGGCAACTTTAGAGTAGTATGTTTCTTGCTTTTAAGGTATAGGAGATTGAGAGAGAGGTCTTTTGGTGGGCGTTTGAGTTCACGTGCAACGACAGCCATATCAAGAGCTCTTCTTAGTTCACGAATACAGCCTCTTGTTTTAACACTAGCTTCCGTTGTCAAGAACAGTTCAACGCCCAACTCCACGCCGATGAAAGCAAGCAGAGCGTTAAGCCCCACGCTATCTACATCGGCTAACTCTGTAACATTGCCTACGCCCATCAGGAGTGGAATGCTTCTTGCTCTTCTCTTAAGCTCTATGTACGCTTTAAGGGACTCTGAAAGACCAATAAGTGGCGGTGATAGAACAGGGTCAAGTACTATTCTTTTGAAACCAGCTCTCCTTAGCTTGTCGTGAGCTTCTAGGAGAACACTTACTCGCTCTTCAGCACTATGCTGAGGTGATGTGATAACAATGGGTTTATCGCCTATAGTATCCGCGTAGTTTACCAGTTGATCTACCATGTCCACAGGTACACCGTTAATAAGCTCAACAGATTCAGCTAGCTCTAGTACGAGGTTCAGCTCAGGGGAGTCTATTCCGACGGGTTTACCCGTAGCTCTCCTAATGTTCTCAATGAGTTCTTTAACCCTTTCGTGTGGTGCACCATAGGGTGCTCCAATCACGATGATATCGGAATACATAAGGTTTTCTACGTTCACAGACGTAACATCAGCGTACACCTCGGCGATCAACAGTGGATACTCGGAGCTAACGGGTAACCCTCCGATTTCGAACACTTTGTTCGCCGAAGCCTTTGATCTCGATTGGCTTAAAACTTTGTACTCTCGGTCTCGTAGATACTCGGCTAAGACCTCATCGGCTGGTTCAAGTGGTGAGAGCTTGAGTCCCTCTGTTACCAACTTAAGTACGTGAATAAGGTCGTGAGCGTACCTTGGACCTTTTACCACCTCCACACCAATTACCTGCTTGACTAATCTCATATCACCGCTCGCGAAGCCAGGAACCACGACGAGGTCAGCTCCGTACACAATGTCCCTGTATCTTGGTAGTTCTCTTGCTAGGTATTCAGCTGTGATCATCGCTGCAACCGGGATCGGTAAGCAGAGAACAGCTGTGTCTATTTTAAGCTTGCTTCTAGCTTCATCAGCTATGTTTTCCAGGTGACTGCAAG
>JAWAXJ010000189.1:0-3185 GCA_038896955.1 Desulfurococcaceae archaeon | reverse complement strand
ACTCTAGAGCCAGGAGACATCATAGCTACAGGCACACCAGCAGGCGTAGGGTTGGGAACGGGGAAGTACCTCAAGCACGGTGACGTCGTTGAAGCATGGATCGAGGGTATCGGTGTACTAACAAACTACGTAGTATTCGAGACCTAGGGTTACGTCTGCTGAAGCTGTAAAAACCTAGCTTACTGGATAACTAGCTTGCTTCTTTTAGGTGAGGTCTAAGCCATAAGAGATTCGTTGAAAGTAGGTAGTTGCGGTAGTAGCTGAACTTGGAGCATGTTACCTCAACTAGCTTTACTCTAAGACTCGAATTCTTTAGATTATGGTTAAGTACTACGTGGTGTCATCGTGATTGACTGGGTGAGGCATATTGCTGGAAGTAGGTCATTCAGAGTGGTCGTAGTCTTAGTAACTATTTTCGCAGTTCTGTACTCCCTGCCGGTGCCTCCAGTTGGGGAACCTGTTGAGTCACTAGCTCTAGAGAGCAGTAAGTTCGTAGTCATTGAGGGAGTCAAAGTTCACTACGTTGAAGTACTTGGTAGTGGGAACCTCACGTTCGTTCTCCTCCACGGGTTTGGTGCTAGTACTTTTAGTTGGAGGAGTGTAGTATGTGGTCTAGCTAGGTATGGTAGAGTCGTAGCCTTCGATAGACCCGGCTTCGGGCTTACTGAGAGAGTTGACCCACACTCACTTAGCTTCAACCCATACACTACTGAAGGACAGGTGAAGCTGACCCTCGAGCTCATTAAGAAGCTTAACGCTAGTAACGTTGTTCTAGTAGGACACTCAGCTGGTGGAGGACTCGCCCTCTTAACCGCACTAGAGAACCCGCAGCTAGTTAAAGCCCTCGTACTAGTTGCTCCAGCGTGGAGGGAAGTTCGGAAGAACCCTCTAGAGAGAGTCCTCTACTCGATACCACTAGCCGACAAGTACGGACCCTTGTTAGTGAGGGTCCTCGTAGGTCAGCTAGAGCAGGTCCTATATAGAGCCTGGTACAACAAGTCCGCACTAACGAAGGAGGTCATAGAGGGATATAAGTACCCTCTAAGAGCTAGAGACTGGGATAAAGGACTGTACTGGCTTACAAAGTATAGAGGCTTTCCGGACATCAGCAACTCCCTTAGGAACCTCGAGGTACCTATCTTAATAGTGCATGGAGCAAACGACGAGTTAGTACCACTTATCAGTAGCTTAGAGCTAGTGAAGTTACTGAGCAGTAATACAAGGTACGCGCTATCAGTAGTAAGTGAGTGCGGACACTTACCACACGAAGAGAAACCATGGGAGTTCCTCGAAGTAGTGAGTAAGTTCATTGAAGACTGTCTGTATGTTGTTTAGTTTTTGGTTTTTCTGGTTATCTGAGTTACTTTAAGAGATTTCAGGTCTAGTCCTAGGTATTTTGCTGTGAGCATGTATGCTGATGCTGTGTGCTTGTCTAATCCCAGCTCTCTGGATAAGTAGCCGCCGACCACGGATGTGTAGGATGGATCAACCAAGTACACTTTGAAACCGTGCTTCAAAGCCATGACAACTCCGTGCTCCAGGAGCTTTCTCTTCGGGAACCGAGATATCTTCCTGTTGGTAATGGGTGAGCATGTGAACCTCCTCCGCTTGATCCTATTAAGGTCCTCGAACACAGCTACACCAACACCGTGGTGGTACGCGTACTCGATTAGTTTGGAAAGAGCTTGAAGTCTAGCAACCACAGCCTTGTTCCTCGGGTAACCGGGTGATGTTACCTCGGGGAACCACTCTGTTTTCACATCTCTTACAACTCCGGATTTGTCTACTATCACCATGTTCACTCTATCGCTGTTCAAGTCGAAGCCTGCAATTAAGCTTCCTCTGGCTTCGCCTTTCCCGAAATACTTCAAGTAGAGCTCCACGGGCACAGACAAGTGTAGGTAGATTTTACTGTTTCTGAAGACGATCCTTGCACCGTAGCTACACTTCCTCGATTTAGCAAGCTCAATAAGCTCTTTTGCGAGTGGAACGTACTTCTCACCGAAGGAAACCTTGAACTTAACCCATTCTTCCCTCGGAATGTTCACGTACAAGGTGTTCGTGCTCTCCAACCTAATGTTCCTGTTGCCTTTGTTCGCTGAGAATCCCCTGCTTGCAATGAAGAGCTTTCTCACCTTGATCTTGAGCGGGCTCGAGCCATTTCTCCTGGCTCCCTCTACAATCAGCTTACCCATCTTGTAGATCGTGTCTGCGTATCCTAGGTTCAGCTCTCTAGTGATCTCCTTTACTATCACCAACTTATCTACACCTCTAGCGTACATCTTGACAGCTCTTACCAGGTTCTTCCTAAACCTGTACGCTAGGTAGCAGAGCTTCATGTAGTCTTCGCTGTTCAAAGGGGTAATCCTACCGGTTACCGTTACATGGGTTACTTCTGGCTCTCGTACTTCTCCAGCCATAGCTTGATAGCCTCTTCAACAGCCTCGGAGATAGCCCCTCTCTTCTTACCCTTAACCCTCAGAACAGCTACTCTGAACCTGGTTTCAAGCTCATCATCAACTCTAACGTAGAGCTTACCCAAGCAGACCACCGAAAAGTATATAAGGATATCTGGATATTTAAATATTTCGGAGCCTGTGAGCTGATGAGCCGTTGGCGAGGGACGAGGCTCTGTGAACCGCTCTTCGCCGATGGCTCTGGGGAATATGGCGACCCTCTGGAGCCGTAGGCGGGGAGAAAGGGGATAAACAGGTGGGATGAACCCGTGTCCAGAAAAACCAAAAACAACAGAAACAGCTTAGCTAATGGACACGGGCAACCACTCCTCTAAGCCCGTGAGAGCTCGAGCATATGAGGAACTTAGATGAGGTTATGAAATCAACCCATATGAACTAATACGAGAGCTGAATTACTGTACGACCTACTGAACGAGCTGTTCAAGCACTAGGTCTATTAGGTACCGAGCTTAGCTATTGTCGGTGGGAAAGTGCGTAGGGTTTGGTTGCTAACTGCTGTAAGTTGCGCTATCTTGGCAGTAGCTATAGCAGTAGCTTTAAGTCCAATACTTGAGGTAGGAATAGAGGGCGTCGTTAAAGTGTCACCAACGCTGAGGGTGGTAGATGTCGAGCTCGTTATAGATAGAGAGAAGGGTAGTGCCTTCTTCGACTTAGGTTATGTGAGTTTACCCATGGGTAGAGTGCTGGCTAGAGTAGTTGTTGCGAGCT
>JAWAXJ010000188.1:0-3202 GCA_038896955.1 Desulfurococcaceae archaeon | reverse complement strand
CTCCTGAGAAAGTCTTGATGATGGCTGATGAAGCCGTGCTAGCATTTGATCCAGAGAGGTATGAGAAGACGCTGAAAGAACTTAAGGAATACGGGAAGTACATCATAGTAACTAAACTAGCAGAACCTGCGAAAGAACCTACTCTAACAATAGAGCATCGTTAGCTAATCCCCACACAGGATTGATTCAAGTAGAGTAAAGGATTGCGGGCCCGCGGGATTTGAACCCGGGTCCTCCGGCTTTGGAGTCCTGGGGCTTGTTTAGATCTTTCAGTAAACTATGTTGAACTGAAACATAGGTATATAGTTGAAGATGAGCAATGATAATCCTTTCTGAAAACTGAAACATTATGGTTTAACGTTGAATGATAAGCATTAAGCTTTAGTATGGATACTTAAGGTTCTCACACACATAGTGAATCATAATTCTGAGAGTAGTACTAAAAAGACTTATGTAAACCCTGTGGAGTAGCTATTGGAGAACACGATTACACTAGACCCTAACGATAGGAATGCTATGTAGTATACTCCAGCCTGGTTCTTAACAGAGTTTCCTAATGCTACTCCTTGTTTATTGCGTGGTTTGCTTTTCCTGGTTCGTTAAATCGTTTGCTGAGAGCACGAAGAACACATGTTCTACACGATGTATATTTAAGTGCAACACGGAACGTGACACAGTAAAAATAGTAAACATGAGAAAATGAACTGATCCGAGTTAACTCAAATAATACTGTTAGGTGTTATTGAACTACACTGATCAAGCCACTTATTCATCCCTGGTTAACCCGGGACACGTCTTGGAAATTATTCGTGGAGAAATTTCGATCAAACGTCCATGAACACCATGAAACCCGACCAGGATAAATTGAATTAAGGAAGGAAAATCAACGTACTCGAGAATACAGTACAAAGAATTGAAGGATTATCAACACGTGCACTGAGCAATCAGGGGACTACGTCTAGGAATACAATGAAGTAAATATAAGAAGAAAGTTATGAAGCCCCTACGCGTTTTAAATATTAATATCCTCAGCTCTCGCTGATAGATTTCTTTTCTCTCTATTGCAGGTATTCACGTTGAGGATGCTTGTTTCTTCTTTGCGTAATCACATATATTGTTCAACGGGCACTCTGAACATCTTGGATCTTCTTCTTTACAGTACTCTCTACCTATATTCCAGAAGATTTCGTCAATAGTAGCTGGCATATCCGGAAAAGCAAGCATTGAGAATGCTTCTATGTCCTGTATTAAGTCTGGGTCGTTCTTTACAACTTTCCAATTCCTTCTTTTTACTCCAAAAATCCTGCAGAATACTTTAACAACTTGAACATCTATAGGTGGTGTTATAATCCCAGTTACCTTGAACTCTGGGTTCTTTGCTTTTATCTGTGTAAACCAAGGATGCCCAAGAATATCTTCACTAGCTAACTGGAGGTGCTTGGCGATCATCTTAGCTTTCTTAGGACCAATACCCGGAAGTCTCCGCAACATTAAGTAAACTTCAGCTGCAGTGTACTCCCTGTTCTCGAACATAGTGGCTGGTGTAACTCCTTCTTTCTTGAGTAGTCTCATGGTATCTAGTATATGTTTCGGTATTCTCTCCAAATAGTCTCTCTTATCTTCTTCCTTCATCCAGTTGGGCCATTTATTCTTGAAGTACTCCTCTAGGAGTTCTCGGAGTTTACGTTGTTTACTTTTATCTAGTTTCTCGATTTTCTCGGGGGTTAGTCCTCCTATTTTGCCGTTGAGCCATTCTGGGAATTTCCATGCATCATCTGCTTTTACCTGTTCATCGCATATTGTTCCAATCAGTGGTGCATACTCGTTCTGGTAGAGAAAAGTAATTGTAACTTCAGGAGGTATTAGCTCCTTTTTAAGTTTACTCCAGGATTTATTAAGGAACTCAGCTTTCCTCTTGATTTCATCGAAGCTTTTTCCTTTGATCCAGTAACACTTATTTTTACGCTTACTTCTGCTACTCATGTTATTTACCTTCCCACATTAATACTACGATGAGATTGCACATATATTTTCCTTGAACACTGGTTGAATACCTTGGGTCTTTATTATAGTAACATGGGTTGAAGTTAATAGGGTGATTGTGTGGTGGTGATTCGATTTATGGTTTTATCTCTATCCAGTACTTTGATATGTCTTTGAAGAATGCTTTGTTTAATCTACTCTTGAACTCCTCTGATGCTAAGGCTACTACGCCGAACCCGATGTCGAGTGGTAGTTTTGTTCTTACGAACGCAACTCTATCCGGGTAGTTCATGCTCTTGAAGCACTCGCATACAACTACTATGTCAACATCGCTTTCAAGCGTGTGAACGCCTCTAGCGTAGCTTCCCGAAGATCTCTACGATGTCATCACGGGTCTTGAATAACCTTTGAGACCTCAACCAGTACACCTCTTGGCTTTCAGAGCTTTCTCAGTATGCTTACTGAGCTATGAAACAAGCCCAGTTGTATCCTCCTATACTAATACTTATTTCAGCGTGCCTGAGGTCAGTTTGAGCTTCTGCTAACCAGGTTGAATACTTTGTTTCTCACCGGTATACTACCACTTCAATAGTACCCATATATACTGCGGTTTTAACCTTACACTGATAACCCGGGAGCAAGAGTATCCGGTTGAATCCTAGTTGAACAAGTGTTCTCGGTCAACACGTTATGTTCTATTGTGATGAAAATAAGTATTGAACCATCTAAGCTACTCAATCTGGTTTCCCCAATTCTACTACTAAGGATTCTTGAGAAACAATCAATTACACAACTGCAACGTAGAGTTAAGCGCTATCCACGGGTTTAAACAATAGTTGACCTCGCTTTCACGGAGTACCTGTTTCGAACCTATGTGTAAACCCAGCGAGGTACATGAGTGTTGTCACGGACTCCTTGAAGTCTCACACGGTTCAACCCGCCTACAGTAGAGCACTTGCATGGATCTAGATTTATTAATTATCTAAGGCTCTGCTCTAATGACGTAATCATGCTTAACTGTAGTTCGTATGCGTATTTTACGCTGGTATCTCTTCGTAGGGAACCCGCGAACGCTAAATCCATTTTCACCAGTAAGTTATCAGTAAGTTTTTCTTTTGATTCTCCAGACCAGCTGCTGCACTGTTCTCTTTCTCATCGCAAGTCTTGGTATGTTTAATGTTGTTGCTCTGAAATCCGGGTCCTTCATGAATTTCTTTGC
>JAWAXJ010000187.1:0-3211 GCA_038896955.1 Desulfurococcaceae archaeon | reverse complement strand
TGCGATCTCCATTAGCGATATTGACTACCCTGATAGTGCAGAACACTGTTTGTACATAACCATATCACCTGAAGAACCCTACACATACGAAGAGGCTAAGCATATAATCAATAAACTCGGTAAATGCAGAAAGCCAGCAATTCTAGTAGCTGACGAGTTCGATACGAGCAATATACTCTTAGAATTCGTGGGTTTCACGGCGAGAGTAGCAGGAGACCTTTTATTTTCACCTACTGGCGACGAAGACGCTGTTCCAACACCTTATGTAAGGGCATTTTTCAATGTGAGCGGTGAATCAGTAGAGATCATCCTTGATAAGGCATCCATGATTGCTGGCGGTTTATCAGTACTTGGCTATGCTGAAGACGTTTTGGTATACAGTAGTGACAGCGTTTCAAGATACCCTAACGTTACCGTTGCAGTGTACGATGTCAGCGGCAAGTTTAGAGGAATAATCATCGGGGATGGCTCAATTTTTCTCAACCAAGTACTCAGGTCTAAACTTAGCACTAATTACACAAGGGTCTTGTTCCACTACATTGATTACCTTTGTTCATTCAACAGTCAGTGTGCAATAGTTATCGAGGCCTCAAAGTACCATACCATAAGTGCCGAGGAGTTGTTCTTCGATGTCGTTGAAAAACGTTCAGCAGGTTTATCAATGGAAGAACTCTTGTTACTGGCGCTACTTTATGCTCTTAGACTTATACATCCTTCTATGTGGCTTCAACCTCTGCTTGTACTTACCAATAACATAGCGTTTTCTCTGTACACGAATGAGTACTTTTCAAGCATTCTGACTCTGCTTACAATAGTTCTGATTGCCTGGTATATTCTAGGTTCACTAGAACGCCGAGTTCACGATGAAAAAGCGGAGGAGACTAGGGAGGTCGAAGTGTTCACAACTGCTGATGTCATTAGCTCTGTTATAAGTGGAAAGTACAAGCTGACGAAGAAAGACTTCATTTCACTCTATGAAATAGTAAACTACTACCTGAAGTATGCATGCGGATGTAGCTTAGATGAAGCATCCAGCGCAGATGTACTCTCAAGGTACGTAGGTACTGGAAAAGCATCACACTACGTTAAGAACATGAACAAGCTTTACATGAAAGCTACCGGTAGAAGAAAACTACCTATTGTTCTCTCGTGGAGTAGAGTAGTTAAACGCTACGTCAAGGAGAGCGAGGAGGTTTTAAGGTCTATAGGTTACTCGCTGGAAGCTGAGAAGGGCTATGAGTACATAGCTATGAGGGGTTTCAGTTGATAGAAGCAACGCACAGACTAGTGCCTGTAGTTGTTTTATCATCAGCGTTTCTTGTTATAGGGGTATTGCGGGAATCAAGCCTACTTGTACTTGGATTAAGCTTGTTTTCGATGATCGTAGCTCTCAGAGGATATGCTGTTCTCGAGTGCAATGCTCTATCCAGGCTGAAGACCACTTGGTCAGTTAAACATGGTTTTGAAGGAGAGAACATCGTAGCCGAGGTTTTAATCGAGAACAAAACGTGGATCCCAATTATAACAGCTGAGCTCGTGGTCAACTACTCACCTCACCTAAAACTAGTTAGAGGATCGCGAGCGGGCATTATCATTATACCTCCAAAAACGTCTGTCAGTTATAAGCTGGTTTTCAGAGGTAGAGTTGGACACCACTATATAGGTCCATTGAAGGTTATCGTCAGGGACCCCTTGGGATTGTATAAATCAGCTGAACTCTTACTAGCTGAGCAGATCTTCGTAGAAATCAAGCCAAGAGCATCCGAAACTGTTATCAGAAAGTTAATGGTACATACGCGTTCAACCGGTTTAACGAAGGTGAAAACCCCCGGGGTAGGAGTGGAGTTTTACGATACTAGGGACTATGTACCTGGCGATGAGCTTAGAAGCATAGACTGGAAGAAGTATGCTTATACGGGCAAGCTTGTTGTTAAGGAGTACGAGAAGGAGACTTACCAGGTTGTATTGTTCCTCGTTGATGCTACACCCTATATGACCAGTGGTCCATTCGGTGAAACACCCTTCGAACATACGGCTAGAGTTGTGTCTTCGATGGTATTGTACCTTGCTAAACGAGGAGACCTGGTTGGGCTGATCCTCTACGACCACCGAAAAGTCGTATCAACGGGTAAACTGTACAGGGGTAGAAGGGCGTACCACGAAGTGCTGAGAGCTCTTTCCAAGACAGAGTACAGTCTAGGTGAGTACAACGAGCAACAGAGAGGAATTATGCTAAGAACAGCTTTCAACGAACTTCTCAAAATGCTTCCACGCGAGAAAAACATGATTTTTATCTTTACAAGCAGTTGGAAGAGCAATATGGAAACGCTGGTTGAAATTGTTAAGAAGTTAAGCTACATGAACTCACTAGTCTACGTAGTAGTTCCCATCATAGCAGCATACGAGGTTAAAGGAGTAAATCCATGGTCTAGAGCAATCTACAGATTGAAAACGCTAGAGAGACTTCGAGAAGACCTGGAGTTTGCAAGTAAGCTCAGGAGGCTTGGAGCCAGAGCAATAGCTGTAGGACCTGAGCTTATACCGCAAGTAGTTGTGAGTATCATAGAATCTATGTCGTAGAACAACGATGATTTGCATGCAAAACTCTATATGCGCGATACCGTATTATTGCTTGAATCTGCGGAGTGTGTATTGCGTAGGTCGGTAGCAGAATGTACGATGAGAAAGTACTACGTGGTGTACTTTCAAGGAGGGATCCACATGGATACTACGTGTTGGTAGCGGACAAGAAGTGTTTCGAGGTACTAAAACAAAATCAACGTGCTACGATAATCGTGGAAGAAATAGGGGACTCGGTGATTATCAAAGCTAAGTCTAGGAGTGTTGCTGAGAGAATTGCAAGGTTGCTAATAGCTAAGGGGTTGCTAAAAACAACCGTGTAGTTCACTGTTCACGGCTAGCAGCGTCTTGTTGAATACAAGTGGATTAAGCTTATTGTTTTAGCGAGTGTTTAGCCTTGATCACCAATGCTTTTAAGCCGTAGTCTGGTTAGTTCATTAAGAGAGGGGTATGTATGGCGTGTTTTATAACACCACTGGTAATCGGTGTAGTCTTAAGGTTACTGAGAAGATACATTAGTGAAAAGGCGAAACTGCATCTACTGGAGTACATGCTTATTGGTGGTGCATTAGTACTCGCGGCTGAGCATGTTTATCACGGCGAGATTACATACTATCCTCCATTCCTAACG
>JAWAXJ010000186.1:0-3212 GCA_038896955.1 Desulfurococcaceae archaeon | reverse complement strand
TAGGTCGATTGAATGAGCTTCTCAAGAGACTGGCAACCATGCAGTTGGTTCTAGAGAAGATTGACCTGGCTATTCAGCACGCTGTTGTAATGAGAGACCTAGCAAATCTATCCGCTGAGTTAAACCAGTTGTTAAAGGATCTTTCACGACTACCTGAAACAAGAATACCAGATATAAGTGTAATGTTTGCCGAGCTCGAAGAATCCGTGAGAGAACTATCAGAGCTTGTTTCTTCGAGAAGTCTTGATACATCTTACTCCTATACGCCGAGTTCCAGTGAAGTAGTCAAAATACTTGAGGAGGCTAAAGAGCTGTTGAGAAAGAACCTGGAAGTAGGCTAGAACTGAATTGAGTACCTTCTCTCCTCCTTCAGTATAGCTATCTTCGAGTTGAATCTCGCAAGAACATCTGCTATCTCATGAGGTATTCTCTTGTAAAGTTCTCCTGGAACTAATATGATGTACTCAGTGTAGTTTCTATTGAGAAGACATGAACCGATAATGTATGCTAGGTACCTGTACTGTGTTGAAAGCGGTGCTGAGGGATCAATAAGCCATATACCAACCTTAACATCCTCTCCTTTCTCAGCTATCATGTCTGGTTCCATGGGTTTTGCCGTTCTATTGATGCTTACATCGTAGCTTAAGTTCTCAAGCGTGCTTGCAACCTCCTCTACTAGGCGTCTTCTCGCTGCTATTACACGTTGAGCTCCCACATATTTCTCCAGTTCACCGTGCTCTTCTGGACTGTACAGCGTGTACTTGCCTCTTTCAAGTCTAAAGAGAAATAGCTTGTCTGGGTCCTTGTACTTATCTTTACTGCTACTATTAACCGTTACCAGGTCGATCTCGAAGTCAAGGCTCATATCGGACCTTGAGGGATCCTTTTTCTTAGCTTCTTCTATGAGTTCTTTTCTCGTGAAGTAGATTTTACCACTCCTATAGAGAGATTCAGCTGCTTCTTTGAGTAGTACCCAGTTGGGTTTCCTACCAATTTCTCCAGAATCGCTCATTAGAAGAAACACCTAGAGATCCATGGTTATCCTGGGTCTAGCTTCCAGGAATCTTATTCTCAACTAGGCTTATTAACCTATCAGCTATATCCAGGATGGATTTTGCAGCCTCCCCTTCTCTCCTAGCAAGTATATAGGGTACTCCTTTGTCAACGTAGTCGTTGATCTCCGGGTCCAGCGGGATTTTACCAAGTACAATCGTACCGTATTTTGCTGCAAGCTTTTCAGCTCCAGTTGACCCCATAACCCAGGATACTTTACCGCAGTATGGGCACTTGAAATAGGACATGTTTTCAACTATTCCTAGTAATTTAACATGAGCTGATGCTAGAAAGTTAGCTGCTTTCGATACGATAATCTCACTAAGTGTACTGGGGGCTGTTACCAGGATTGCTCCTGTTATATCTGGGATTGCTTGTGCAATCGATAACGGTACATCTCCCGTACCAGGTGGCATATCGATGATCATGTAGTCTGCTTCTCCCCAGTTCACTCTAGCAAGTAGCTCAACAACGGCTCTGGCTACAAGTGGTCCACGCCAAACTAATGGTACATCGGGTGCGTCCAGCATGAGGTTAACAGCTACTACTTTAACACCGAGAGGTCCCTCAACTGGAATTATGTTGCCTTTTTCATCGGCGAAGTGCCTTAATCCCTGAATTCCGAGTAGATGAGGAATTGATGAGCCATATACATCCGCATCGAAGAGAACAACCCTTCTGTTCTTCATAGCAAGAGCCAAGGATATCATTGATGAAATAAAGGACTTCCCAACACCGCCTTTACCACTCATAACAAGGACCTTGAATCTGATGTTCCCCAGTCTTCTCCTGGCCTGATTGATAAACATATCAGCAATGGAGAACTTTGGTAAAGAACCTCGCTTTTCCCCATTGCCAGCGCTATCGTTACTCATATATACCCACACCTCTACTAGAAGATCCCAGTGTGGACTTTAATACCGAGTGTTCGCACCGCTTCTGCGTAGAACGGGTGCTAAAGCATGAAGTGTAGCATGGCACCAGGCAAGATCATTCTGTTCGGAGAGCACTTCGTCGTGGTTGGAAAACCTGCACTCGGACTTGCTGTAACTAGGTATGCAACAGTCTGTGTGGAGAAAGGCAAAGGTCTAGTCTATTCTTCGAAGCTGGGACGCATTGAACCGGGTGCACCTGATGCTACTCTTTTCAACGCGTTATTGAAAAGCTTCGAGGAGTGGTTCGGTGTTAAAGCTCTGGTAGATATCTACGTGGACTCAGAGATACCAATAAGCTCAGGCATGGGTTCATCAGCTGCTATAGCTGTTGCAACAGCACATGCTCTACTAGGATACTACAACGTAGATCACAGCAAGGAAGATGTGCTAAAGCTCGCGCATGAAGCTGAAAAAGCCGTACACTACAAGCCCAGCGGAGTTGATACCACGCTTGCTACCTACGGTGGATTCCTATACTACAAGCAAGGTGTAATAAGAAAACTAGATGTTAGACTACCAATTGGTTACTCAATAGTCGTCGTTAACACCGGAGTTAAGAGATCAACAGGAGCGGTTGTACGCGAGGTTCTCGAAAGATACAGCAGGCTAGGAAAAACCGGTGAACACATATACTCAGCTGCGGAGGAGCTAGTTGAACTGGCTCTCAAAGCCCTCCACGAAGGTGACGTAAAACTACTCGGAGAACTAATGGTGGTCAACCACGGCTTACTATGGTCAATGGGTGCATCATCGAGGATCTGCGATTTAGCCGTGTACGAGTTGCTAGAGCAAGGTGCACTTGGAGCTAAACTTAGTGGTGCTGGAAGAGGTGGAATAGTCATAGGGCTCGCAGAGAAGAGCAAGGCTGAAATCCTCATCAATAAGCTATCGGAGAAGGGGCTTGAAGTGTTCACTGTTGAACCCGATTACACAGGTGTTAAAAACACGATACGGGAAAAGCGCTTTAGCCAGTAGTCAGCATACTACTTGTTCAAGTTTATACGTTAGTTTAACTACGAATTTAAAATGTAGGGTGTGCAACTGTTTTGATGTGTTAGGTTTATATAGGTTTTTGTGGGATTTCTTCGTGATGATGAGAAGTGTTTCAAGACATTTAGATGTGAGCTCTGTGCCGTTGGGCTTGAAGGGTGCTCATGACCCCTGCGTGGAGTGGTCAGTGACCACGATGAACCGCAGGGCAGAGGCACAACCCGCCCTAGGAAA
>JAWAXJ010000185.1:0-3222 GCA_038896955.1 Desulfurococcaceae archaeon | reverse complement strand
ATGGTTTAACGGTTTTGAAGGAGATACGTATGCCTGGGAAGAAACAGTAGTACTCGTGGGAGTCTGCATGTATGTGTTGAATTTCTTTAAGGTTAGACCTTCCAATGATTTCGTAGATGTTGTTTTTCTGTCGGGTAGTGGTGTAAACCTTACTTTAGTTGCTGGTGTTGTTAATCAGTATGCCGAGGGTTATGTGGCTACACCTCTAGTGAGTAGCTATAAAGATTTAGAGCCTGGCGTATATGTAGCGAGCTTCAGTAAAGGTGCTGAGATGAGCAGGTTTGTAGAGGTACTTCGTAACATTTTTGAGCAATACAGAGCGAAGAGGGACAGAGGTGGTAATGTTGCGACAGGTTTCCGTCTCAGTGTAGAGGATATGAATATTGAGTCTAGGTCCATCTCCTCGACATCATATGTTGTGGCCCGGCTTTTAAACAACGCTGTTAGAAGACTCGTTCTGGAGAAGGAGATCAGAGTCTATCAGAAACCTGGAGAGAATATGAGCTTGTGTTTAAGCTACAGAGACCTCAAGGAGCTCTGGGATAAGGATCCCGAGATAGACCGAGATAGAAGATTTGAATACTTCTGTGGAAAGTACCCTAATCTGTGTGGAGCTAATGAAGACGGTTGCACCAGATTCTTCCTTGTCATGAAGTGTTTTGTTCCAAGGTTTCAGCATGTAGAGTCTGAGATCGGTAGGGAAGAGATATACTTGGTGATGCGTAGTTACTATAGGAGGCTGAGTTCGCTGGAGTTACAAAAGATCTACAGATACCTCATCGGGAAAGGCTTGGATCCTAATGTTTTAAAGGGTGTTAAGGTCAACTATCGAGTTGATGAGGGTACTACATTGATATGTGATGTGAAATCTGTAAAGACCCTAGCAAATGGTGACGTGATCGCTGTTCTTGAATGTGATAGAGGAACTTATGAGGTGGGTTTAAGCGATGATAGGGAGACTGGAAGGATATCTCTTAACATTAGCTATGGGAGCTCGAGAAGATTCGTAGCTGATTATCTATGTAGAGATTTCGATAAACACAGAGACCTAGGTAAGAGGTTTCCGTTTCAGTTCTTCAACGAGATTGAAAATGATCTAAAGATGCTGAAGAAAGTAATAGGCGATGACCTGAGTTTAAGTGGTGTACACTTCTCTATAAGCTATAAGCCAGAAACACTATAGTGAGCCTACGGTGAAGCTCGAGAAGGTTTTCAGTATTCATGACTTCCGCCTTAAGTTCGGCGAAGGTTCCTCTCCTAATGCCTACGACCTCGTTAGATACGGTCCTCTGTCGAAGAGACCTCTTTATGGCTTGTCAAACATAGGTGTAGATATGTATAGAGGTATACTAGTGCTATGTAGAAATGAAAAGAAGAACCTTGCAGATATGCTCGTAAAAGACTTTAAGGATGGCTACAGCGAGAACAGGAAGATATTCCCTGGGCTCTCTGCTGTGCTGAGAAAAAAGTTCGAAATAGATGTAGCGTACTTCAGCGAATACGATCCGAACAAGATATTCGATGTGTTCGAGAATAGCGGGTCTATCCGTGATACCTTTCCTATTATCGTGCTCCCCAGGTGCGCTAAAGGAGACTACGGTAGCATATACTACAGAACCAAAGCTGTGTTCTTAAAGCATGAAGTTCCGAGCCAGATCGTCACGGAGGAGCTTTTTCAGAGTAGGGATAGCTATAGATGGTCTCTTCTCTCTATAGCTGTTCAGATTTATGCAAAGATGGGTGGAGTGCCCTACGGACTAGACAGAAGCGTTGTAAGCCCGAGGTCTCTGCAGCCATCGGATACGCTTGTAGCTGTTATGGGTCTCGGGATTTCTACACATCCACAACGTAGGAAACGTGGTGTGGGGTTCATTACTGTGTACGATGACCAGGGAGTGTGGAGCTTCATGGACTTTGAGATTCTTTCGATTGACAGAAAGGAGGAGATGAGCAACGGTATAGCGAAGTTGTTAGAACGTGGCATAGAGGCTGTAGTTAGATATGGCTCGAAGAAAAACAACGTGATAATAATTCACTACTCAGGTAAGGAGGTCGGGTCCAGAGAGGAGAAATCGATAATCAATGCTATGCAGACATTAAGCTCGGTCGGCAAGAACGTGTTTGTACATGTTCTTAAGATCAGGGACTCCGATATCGTAGTTGGTCTTATGGATAGTCCACACAAGACGCGTGAAGGTGTAGCTACATGGTATCCACCTATCGGTGCGGTATTTAAGTTGAAACCAGACGTGTATTTAATGACTTCTACTGGCTACTTCATGCGAGGCGACAATAAAATTGGAAGCAATATTCATATTGGGTTACCTACAGCAATGATTATCTCGAGGCATAGAGAGATCGAGATAAATCCTCTGAATAGCCTAGACGATATAGACCTTCTTTCTACTATATTCGGACTTATGAGGCTTAACTACGTGGATGTTAGTCACCCGGTGTCCAGGGATCCTGTTACTGTAAGGTACTCGAGGACTATAGCGTGGATAGTCCTTAGGCTAGCGGATATAATAGACCCCGACCTAGAGTTACTGAAGCTGAGCAGGCTTCGGAACACGATGTGGTTTCTATGAAGCACGTACGATACTAGATATTGTCTCGATTTTGTAATTACCTAATCTCTCTATTTCTCTCTCGATCTTCTTGATGGTTCTATTTCTCCATTTCAACACTATCCATTGAGGTATATAGAAGAGGTATGCTACTAGAAATAGGAATGCTACTAGATGCTGGAAGATAGAGTAAGACACGATAGCTGTAACTGGTGGGAGTAGTACGGCAAGAAGTTGAGCTAGTTTAAGTAGCGTACCGCTAGTTTTTGCAGTTGGTTCAACGTAGAGATGTAGTTTCTTCAGATAGTTTACGATACCGTTTGCTTTTTCTTTAACTTCTTTTTTCTTGTGTATGAGGTTTTCAAGCTCTATGCGTTTGCTTTCCAGGTTCTTCAACCTCTTCTCTACTGTTTTCTCGAGAAATAAGTATACTGGTGAGCTGGCTGTGTCTAGGATTAGGTTGTATCCTTCGGCTATTTCTTCATCTACTTCATACAAATACGTGATCTTCTTCTCGATTTCGCTTTTAATCTGCTCAAGTCGTCTGATGCTTCTAGCTAGATCAGGATCTAGTTCGGCTAGAACTAGAGCGTGGAGCATGCATCCCCATTCATCCGGTTTTTCGCATCTAATGTACCTGCTGTTCTCTAGCATC
>JAWAXJ010000184.1:0-3226 GCA_038896955.1 Desulfurococcaceae archaeon | reverse complement strand
TACCTGTTCCCGGTGTTCCAGCGATCACTACGGCTCTACCCAAAAAAGTCACCAAGCTTATATAACCCAAGACTCCTATAACACGTTTATAGCGGTGATGTGCTTTGAGCAGTAAACACCATGGAGAGATAGCTTACGTTGCCCCATCCCTCAGAAAGGGGGAAGAGGTGCTTTCGCTTACACTAAGTGTGTGTCCATACTGTTACAGGGCTTTACCAGCTCTGATAGTTGAAAGAGAAGGCAGAGTTTACATTAGAAGAGTGTGTCCAGAGCACGGGGTAATAGAAGAGCTTTACTACGGTGATTCAAGCTTCTACAAGCGCGTAATGGAGTTCAAAGAAGAAGGACGTGGAACACGCTACGTCTACACACCCGTGAAAACAGCATGTCCATTTAACTGCGGATTATGTGCTATGCATAAGCAGCACACAGCACTAGTTAACCTCGTGGTCACCAACAGGTGCGATCTCAGCTGCTGGTACTGCTTCTTCTACTCTGAAGCCGCTGGCTACGTGTACGAGCCTACGCTGGAGCAGATCAGAGAAATGGTTAGAAGCATTAAGAAGCAGAGTGTTACAGTAGCTATTCAGCTAACAGGTGGAGAGCCTCTTCTGAGAGAAGACCTTGTTGACATCGTGAGAATACTTAGAGAAGAAGGTGTTAGGCACATACAGCTTAACACCAATGGCTTAAAGTTCGCAAGATTATACCTGGAGGATCCAGCCAAAGCAGTGGAATACGCTAGAAGTCTTCGACAAGCTGGGTTGAACACAGTGTACCTTAGCTTCGATGGAGTAACACCTAAGACCAATCCGAAGAACCACTGGGAAATACCGTTCATATTCGAGGTGTTCCGAAAAGCTGGTATCACAAGCGTTGTCCTAGTACCCACTGTTATAAAGGACTTCAACACGCACGAGCTAGGAGCCATTGTAAGGTTTGCAGCCAGAAACATCGATATAGTTAGATCAGTCAACTTTCAACCCGTGAGCTTAACGGGTTTCATGAAGAAGCGGGAGAGAGAAAAGTACAGAATAACAATACCGGAACTAGTAAAGCTCATAGAAGAGCAAACCGACGGCGAAATACCTAGAGAAGCATGGTTTCCCGTGAACGCTAGTGCGGTTTTCTCAAGGTTCATTGAGGGCTTCAGCGGCGAGTTCAAGTTTGAGATGGCAAACCATCCGATCTGCGGCGTAGGGACATACGTGTACGTCGAGAAAAGCGAGAACAAAATTAAGCTAGTACCTATAACAAGCTTCATAGATGTTGAGGGATTACTAGAGTACCTTCGTGAAAAGTGGGAAGAACTTCTAGCAGGATCAAGCAGAGTTGTTACAGGGTTGAAGCTTCTATACACAATAAGAAAGTTCATTGACTCCTCGAAAGCACCGAAGGAGTTCGACATATACAAGATAATAGTCAACGTAGTGCTGAGAAGAAGCTACGAAGCTCTAGGAGAATTGCACTACAAGCTTCTCTTCATAGGTCAAATGCACTTCATGGATCTCTACAACTACGATATACAAAGAGTTCAAAGATGCAACATACACTACGTTGTACCAGATGGCAGGCTAATACCCTTCTGCGCCTTCAACATATTCGACGATGTATACAGAGACAAAATACAGAGAGAGCATGGTGTACCCCTGGAGGAATACAAACAAAAGTACAAGCTATTGAGTAAAGAGGTATCCGAGAAGCACTATAGAGACATTAAGAGGTTGGAATCAAGCGAGTTGTACAAATCAACGTATAGCGGATTTCTACAACCATAAGCAAACAAATATTTTGAAATACTAGAGTCAGCTCCTTCTAATTTGCTTTAAAATATATAAAAGTATTAAGTAGTATTTATAAATATCACATCCCCATATTTTAAAGGAAGGGGGGTCCTTTGGATATAGGAAAAGCACTGCTAGACTTCATGTATTTCCTGAACGGAATCGTATGGGGAATGCCAGCCATTATCACCCTAGTAGGCGCTGGACTGCTGTTCACATTATTCAGTAGAGGAGTTCAGTTCAGAAAGTTCGGAACAGCTGTCAAAACCATGGTTTATAAGGGAGCTGTTGAAAGAGGAGGTTATAAACCATTCGCACTATGGTGTGCTGTAATGGGTGCTACTGTAGGAGTTGGTAATATAGCTGGTGTTGCAACAGCTATTCGCAATGGTGGTCCTGGTGCAGTATTCTGGATGTGGGTTTGTGCGCTAATAGGTATGGCTACTAAGGCTTTTGAGGCAACTCTTGGTGTTTGGTCTCGAAGAGAAGAAAAAGGAGAAGTTGTAGAGGGAGGCACGCCCTACTACATTAGGTTAGTACCAACTATTGGACCAGCACTAGCAGTAGCGTTCTCCCTCTTTGCATGGATATCTGCGTTCGGTATTGGTAACATGGTACAAGCAAACAACGTAGCACTCGCTGGAGAGTGGATGGCTAATCAGTACAACTGGGACGTTTTCACAACAAGGCTTATCGTTGGTATACTTATAACGTTCTTCACTGGATTAGTAGTAATCGGTGGTCTTAAGAGAATAGCTGAGGTTTCAAACTACATAATACCATTCATGCTATCATGGTACATTGCGGTTGCACTTACCCTATGGATCTCCCGTCCATTGGACTTCGCCAGAGCAGTAGCTGAAATAGTATCACACGCCTTTACTCCCTACGCTGTTGCAGGAGGTGCAGCTGGCTATACAGTTATGTGGGGTGTAACGCAAGCGATCAGATATGGTCTTGCAAGAGGTTTGTTCTCAAACGAGGCTGGCTTAGGTAGTGCACCAAACGTGTACGCGTACATGAAGATAGATCATCCGGGTCGCGCAGGCTTCTACGGTGTCTTTGAGGTCTTTATGGATACGATCGTCGTCTGTAGCTTAACAGGAATATCCATAGTTCTCGTTGGAGCACACATAAAGTACCCAGAACTTAGTGGTGCTGCTCTTGCATTTCAAGCATACTACGAGTTCTACGGAGTGTGGGTGCCCATAGTTCTAGGGGTAGCACTAGGGATCTTTGCGTATACAACTCTTCTAACGTGGGCTACATATGGAGAAGTGAACTTTAAGTACTTCTTCTGCAAGATCCTGAAGCTACCAGAGAAACCCGTTACCTTGATCTGGAGAATTCTATGGATAGTACCAATAATCCCTGCTGCTATATCACCAAAGCTTTTCGAGGTGTTCTGGGACTTTGCAGATACAATGAACGGTTTAATGATG
>JAWAXJ010000183.1:0-3246 GCA_038896955.1 Desulfurococcaceae archaeon | reverse complement strand
GGAGTACCACTTGAAAGATATTTGTAACTGAAACCCGTGACCTTCTAGCCTTAATCAGCATGGTTATCAATATTACTACAGAAGGGAATACAACTACCATAATTACCGGTAGCTGAGAGGCGGTTTCGTTTCTCGGTTCTGGCTTCCTCACTAGTTCGTGTAGGTCTCCGTAGAGAGCTATTAGCACCAGGGATGCTGTTTCCAGGTTCAAGTCGCCTGTGCCCTTGAAGCCTTGCTCGTAGAGTGTTGCCAGTGGCTTTATCTTCTCCAGTACGCTCCTGTACTTCTCCACCTCCGATGTGTGTCCGAGTGCTCTGTAGGCTATGACAGCTAGTGCTACCTTGTACGTTTCGTACTTTCCGTGAACCCTGTAGTAAGCATCCGCGAACCCATACCCGTTGAACATCTCGCTGAGCATGGTCAACTCCTTTAATGCTTCGTTTTCCTCGCCTTGAGCAATGTGCAATAGCGCCTTGTAAACCAGTAGGTTAGCGTAGTCGTAGTAGTCCTCGATCACGGTTTCAGTTCTATTCACGTGTACAACTCTAACGGAGTCAACGACATCGACTACAACGTGTTCAACAACCGTGAAGGGCAAGGAGTAGTTTAACCCCAGTAAAACCTGGTAGTAGTCGTAGAAGCTGGAAGAGTACTTCTCCAGGAACCTTTTGATCTTATCAGCGATGCCCGGTTTACCGCATACGTTTCTGAGAACATACTCCGCTAGAAGGTTACTGGACGTGTAGCATACGTCTGGTTCAACCACGGGTGATTCAACGCAGCAACCAAACTCACCGAAATCTCTATAGAGAGATGCGACGAAGCTACAGAGATCTTCGCGCGAAGTACTAGACGGGTTACTCTGAGATGCTTGCACAATGAGATGTATCCACGAGAAAAACGAGTACAAGAGGAGTGAAAGAACCAGTGCTAAGCGTAAAGCTGAACAGATCTTCCCGCAACCTACACGCATTGCGCAACCAGAGCTCAATTCATTCTCCCACAATGGTTAATCCATGGCAATTAAATAAGGTGGGCATCCATGCGGTTTGAAGAGCTCTTCGTGGTCAACACTGTAGCCTCTTCGCGACGAGCTACCTCCTGAACAGCAGATGCGCAAGGCATTGAATTTACAACTTGGAACCTTTGGTCTTCAGAGTGAGGAGGTTTAACCGTTCGTGCACCTCTCTATTGTGAGGTGATCGTGGAGCTAGAGTTATTAGCTAGACGGAGTGTTTCTTGGATCTTGGTGGTGAGTTCTTGATCGACTTGGACTTCATTGCTAGGCTCCAGGGTGAGCTTGGTTTAGACTTCGTTGATGCGAGAGTTCAGTACTACTACAGTGAGCTGGTTGTATACGATAACGGTGTTGTGAGAGACTTCGTAGTTAACAGTGTTCAAGGGGTTGGTGTCAGAGTTGTATACAAGGGATACGTAGCTTACTCTTCCACGTCAAGCCTCGAGAAGAGCGCTGTGAGAGATGCTGTTCTGAGAGCTTTCAAGCTAGCTAAAGCCTCCTCGAAGTACTCTCTCAGCGTGGATCTCTACGCTCGACGAACCGTGAAGGATTCTCTCGAGTCCACATACACTGTAGACCCGGAGAACGTTGACTTCTCGGAGAAGGTTGAACTACTCAGGGACATGTACAACTGTGCACGCGAGGTTTGCGAGCTTTCGAGTATTACGTTGAGGTACGGTTTCGAGAAGGACAAGAGAGTCTACGTGTCGAGCAACGGGGACTACGTTGAGTTCACTAGGAGGATGATCGGGGCTTCGGCGAGGCTTGTAGCGAGCGTTGAAGGTGCTTACGAAACACTCTACGATAGTGAATCAGCTGTTGCTGGCTGGGAGTTTGTTAAGTCGATCAACTGGAGCGATTGGGTGAAAGAGAGAACAAAGCTCGTGGTTGAAGCGGCTAGAGCCGAGAGAGTTAAACCGGGTAGGTACGACGTAGTGCTAGACAACGACATGGTTGGGTTAATGCTCCACGAAGCATTTGGTCACGCATCTGAAGGTGACATAGTGTTAGCGGGTGGAAGCATTCTCGGAGGAAGAATAGGGGAGAAAGTTGCAAGCGACCTTGTCTCAATAGTAGACGATGGACTAGTAGAGGGCGGTGTACTCGTACCCTACGACGACGAGGGAACACCAAAGAGGAAAACCTACACTGTGAAAAACGGTGTTCTAGTGGGCTTCCTACACAGCCTTACAACAGCTAAAATGCTAAAGCAGGAGCCTACGGGGAATGCTCGCGTGATGAGCTACCAGGACCCAATACTCGTTAGGCAAACCAACACGTACATGGAGCCCGGGGACTGGAGCGTTGAGGAGATGATCAAGGATACGAGAAGAGGCCTGTACGTGAGAGGTAGAGGTGCTCTGGGCGGCCAGGTGAACCCTCTCACAGGAGCCTTCACGTTCACCAGTGGACCAAGCTACTTGATCGAGAACGGTGAGCTGAAACAGCTGGTTAAGGGAGTGATGCTCTCAGGGCTTATACTGGAGACTCTGAAGAACGTTGACGCTGTTGGCAGAGACCTCGTGGTTAGAACAAGCGTGTTCGGCGGATGCGGGAAAGGTGGGCAAACAGTTAGAGTTGGTGATGGTGGACCCCATGTGAGAGTACGAGGATTCACGATCGGAGGTGGATAGCGATGAGCCTAGACTACGAGACTGTGGTTAAAAAAGCCGTTGGCAAAGGATTAAGCGATGCTGAGGTCTACGCTGTTGAATCGACCACAGTTCAGTTCACGGTGGCTAACGACAGAGTGATCGAGTCTACTTGGAGAAAACGACTGGACATAGGCCTGCGTGGAGCTGTTGGAAGAAGAGTAGGGAGTATTAGGGTTAACACTCTCGAAGAAGTAGACAGTGTTCTCGAAAAGCTCCTGTCGATCACCAGAGCTTCACAGGAGGATCCGTACTGGGGTGGTTTTCCACCAGTTTACAAGCTCGTTGCGAAGCCGAAAACCTACGATGAGAGAACAGCTTCCATGAGCGAGGAAGAGTACGTGGAGGTGCTGAAGTACACTATGGACAAGTTCAAAGAGCCAGCTCTCTCCAAGGGTGCTACGAAAGCTGTGGTTACCGAGGGAATGTTTGAGGTTGCAAGAGCCGAGCTTAGCATAGTCAACTCCAACGGAGTGAACCTCCGCGAGATGTACACCGAGGTTTCACTGTGGCTTGTTCTCAGCGTGGAGAAGAACGGGTCTTCCTCGAGTAAAACTCTCGTCTACGCTAAAAACC
>JAWAXJ010000182.1:0-3249 GCA_038896955.1 Desulfurococcaceae archaeon | reverse complement strand
TTTTGATCGGGGACTTAAACGGCAACCCGGTCTCGGATACGTACAGCACAATAATACCAGCTGGTACTAGAGTATTTCAACGAGATGATCTAGGCGATTTCATTGACGCGCAGAGAACAGCGAAGAACATTCCAGCCGGAATATACACGCTCATTGCATCAATATACGATGGAACAACGCTAATTGATGTAGTAGCGTTCACGATATTCCTCGTGGACACAGCACTATCCATAACACCGCGCGAGGACATCATAGACGTAATAGTCATTGACAAGTGGACGGGGCTATCAGCAAGAGCATCGAAGTACACTCCAATCCCAGCGGATGACAGACATCTTGTGTTTGTGATCTCACGGCTGGGTAACAGCGGTAGAATTGAAATATACGAGAGGGGTCTTTTAACATATGATTCAGGATACCACAGGTATGTACAGATGCGGATCAAACGCAAGTTCACGAGCACCGAGCAGATGTTTGACTACGTGTTTTCCAATTCCTATATGCCCCCGGCTATTGCGAGGGAGTTCTTAAGAGAAGCTGAAACTAGATCGAAATCGGAGCTGATACCAGCGTTAATGCCGTACTATGTCAGCAGATCGGTAATGCCAAGTTACATTGGAGCAATCGCAGACGTAGAAAACCTTGAGATAACAGAAGAGTTTTTGATGTTCTTTGGATGGTTCGATTGGAAAGCGATAGCAGATAACCTCATCGTGAAGCTCGGCATAGCGGGATGTCTTATTGGAGCTGGAGCACTAGCGATTGCATCAAAGGGAGCGGCTACACCGATTGCATACACTATGGCAAAAGGATGCCTTGCGGGGGGGACAATTGGGGCAGGCATCGGATACCTGATCGAAACCGTGAAATCATATTTCATAAAGGATACTACACCGCCACCGCCATCACCACCCCCGCCCCCGCCACCGCCACCGCCACCGGACATTGAACCATACCGGGATGCGTTTGATAAGAGCAAAACAGCACTCGAGGAAATGCTAACAACCTGGAGGGATCAAGGCAGGATCACGCAGGAGGAGTACGAGACAGCGATGAAGCACTTGAACACGATGAAGGAGATGTACGAAGCGACGATCAACGATCTCTACGACTATTCGGAAACGATCTATGAGAAAGCCTGGAGCGAGGCATGGAACAAGGGTTATCAGGAAGGATACAGCAGAGGACGGGACGAAGAGAGAAGAAAGCTTGTACCTTACGCTCTTGGAAGCGGAGCTGTAGGGCTTGTGATCGGAGTGCTGATGGGAAGGAGGTAATGAGTGATATTGAGAAGTTCAAGCTTTCAACGATCGTGATACTGGTATCAATTGCTTCGCTTGTTGCTATGGCGATCTCATACTGGTTGATAATGAAGCAAGATGCAACAGTATTGACAGCAATATCATCAGCGATCGGAGGCATCATAGGGTATTATTTCAAAGTATTAACTGAATCAAGAAGAGAGGAGCAGAATGATAAGCGATGAAGCACTATGGACGTTCACGTTTCTCAACCTAGCGGATGTCTCAACAACGTTGATAGCACTACGACGTAAAGCATACGAAGTAAACCCAATTGCAAGATTCATGATCAGCAAGCTAGGTTTGAAAGGACTGTTTGTACTAAAGTACATAATGATGGGGCTATCACTATTGATGGCTTTCGCGTTTGGTGAAGCAACAGCGGAACAGTTGATATGGATGTGGAACATTATACTAGCTGGAGTAGTAGGATGGAACTCATACGTCAATCTGAGACTAAAAGACAAAGATATAAAAGACTATAACACATAATGTTAATGGGGTGAAAGCATGGCAGTTAGGATGGAGGATCTACAGAAGAAGATACTAGATCTCGTTGTGGATGGAGCAGGGATCTACATCGGAGACAAGATAGTTGAATTCGCAAAGCCATATACCATCAGGACTCTGAAACAATACAACGACATAGTAGTCAAACTCAGTCTATCAATGTTAGACCTGGTGATCCCTCAGCTGAAAGAGACACCATACATCGGCGATTGGCTAGGGCTATGGGGACGTGTTGGAGTGAAGGATGCTATGAAGCTGTTCATTGACAAGCCACCGATGTGCTGGGCTCTTGACGCTAACACGATCGAGTGTATCAATTTCGACACAACGGCTGTGAGCGTCAAGATAAACGGGCAAGCAGTAAGCTTCACGGTTGAGGGTTCAGCAGACTACTTTAAGATACACTTAGCAACAGCACTATCACCAGGAACGTATGACCTGCTTGTAGCGGGGAACGTGAAAGCATTCAGCGGAAAGATATACGTGTAGGTGAGATAAATGCCTAGCGTGAACATATTCGGTAGGGAATACATTCTAAGGCTACTGAGAGCCCCGCGATTCAAGAAGCCATTTACTGTGGCGACCCCGCCACCCTGGTACAAGGATCCCAGTAAGCTAAGTAAAGGTCAAGTTGCGCAGATTCTAAGATTCAGCCAGGTAGCGACAGCAACACGCGGTATGAAGCTGAAGGAGAGAATGCAAGAGATCAGGACGCGCGCGAGCGGACCCACGGGATTAAAGGCTGTTAAGCCAAAGGTGTACCTACCAAGAATTGGCAGGATACTGACGTTGGCTGAGAGCTACGGTCTCGAGATACCGCCTGAGCTCAGAAGAGCTGTAGTGACAGCACCAACACCGCCCAGAATAAGAGAGTAATAGAAATAGCAGAAAGCTGAACTTAAACCCAGTTTCTTTTTTTCTCTGAGAACCTTTCCTTAAAATTATAATACCTTTTTTTCCTCAGTTTATCCAGGGGGTAGAATGTTTGAGTTAAGGAGATACTGGGAGTTCAAGACAAAGCATTTTTTTGAGCCAAACCTGACGTTCAACTACGATAAGCTGATAATATACGACTACTTTCGTTTGCACTACTACTACATCTATGAACACAAGGTGAGCACGAAAAAAAGAGTGTTCACGTACTACAAGCCATACAGATTGCACGCGGTTGATTTAGTAGCAGAGCTGAAGCCAACGCCACGTTCAGAGATGAAAACGTTCACATCTGGATGGGACTCTGAAACAACATGCATCAGCGAGTACTCAGTACAAATGTACACTCACGGAAGTGAGTCAGTCAGAGAGTTGTGTACGTTCTCGTATCCAACATCAATGTTTCTCAATGCTCTAAGACGTCATTTGATAACTGGATCTTATGGAGAGTTGATCGTAGCAACGGACTCATGCGACGTCATGAATGAGGTAAGGATCGAGAACG
>JAWAXJ010000181.1:0-3253 GCA_038896955.1 Desulfurococcaceae archaeon | reverse complement strand
ATAGACATAGATGGCTACAGATTCGAGTACAAAGATAGATCTTGGGTGCTTGTTCGTAAAAGTGGTACAGAGCCTAAGCTGAGAATATACGCAGAAGCTGGAACAAGCGAAAGACTCGTAACTATGGTGGAGAAAGTTGAACGCAAAATACATGAAATCACAAATAGGCGCGGTGGAAGAATACTAGAAGTTACTATAGGATAATTAATTCGGGTTTTAACCATAAGGTAGGAATAGGGGGTAAGAATAGGTGCTTGAATGTCCGTATACAAACCTCAGAAAAATCGTAAGAAAGCCCTTGAAGACGTGTTAAAAGATCTTGACCCATCCACTAGAGAAATGGCAAGAGCGGTACTAGAGAATATTCTAAGAGAAGAGATGCTAGAAGAAGAGTATGAAAAGCTCATCGAAAAACTAAAGAAGCATCTTCGAAAGTAGATCTTTACGTGTAAAACAGTTTAGGATTTAAAAACCCTGTTACTCACATAGTACTTTTTGCGTCGAAGTTAGAGTGAAAGTCGTGTCGACTAGGTTATTTAAAGTTAAAGTACTCGACGTAGTGTATCCGCATCCCGTTGTCATAGTTAACAAAGCTGACTCCGAGAAGTTTGGTTTAACTCCTGGAAGTGTTGTTGTTATTACGCTTGGAGAAACGTATGCAACAGCAACCGTGATGTTAACCCGCACGATTGTAAGCGAAGGCGAGTGTGCTGTTCCCGAAAACCTAGCACGTCAGGTCAATATACGTGAAGGTGATGTTGTTGGCCTTAAACCCATCGGATTACCTCACAGTTTCAACGCTCTGAAAAAGAGAATTTCTGGACAGAGACTTACCGAGACCGAGTACCTTGCTATACTGAGAGACGTTGTCTCTGGAGCTTACGGTGAAGCGGAAATAGCCGCTTTCCTATTGAGTCAGCTATATCATCCACTAACAGACGAGGAGCTATCGTACTTGATAAAAGCTATGGTGGAGACAGGCATAAAGATCAGGTTTGAGGAGACTGTTTACGATATACACAGCGTAGGTGGTGTACCCGGAAACAGCAAAGTTGCACTGATATCAGTACCCATTGTTGCTGCAAGCGGATTACTCATCCCTAAGACCAGCAGCAGAGCTATCACAAGTCCAGCTGGAACTGCTGACACGATGGAGGTCCTTGCAAGAGTAGATTTAACGGCGGACGAGATCGTCGAAATAGCTAGAAAAACCAAAGGCGTGTTAGCCTGGGGTGGAAAACTAGGTCTAGCTCCAGCCGACGACATATTCGTTAACATTGAGAGGAAGCTAGCCATAGACCCTGAGCAACAGATGGTAGCTAGTATTTTATCCAAGAAGCTAAGCATGGGTGTTAACAAGCTCGTAATAGACATACCTACAGGACGTGGAGCCAAGGTCGAGAACGTTCAGGAGGCTGAAAGACTAGCATCGTTGTTTCTAAGACAATCCTCATTACTTGGAATATCAACAAAAGTGGCGATCACCTACGGTGGTCAACCAATAGGTATGAGTGTAGGACCCGCGCTAGAAGCTCGCGAAGCACTAAAAACCCTAATAGAAAGGAAAGGGAGTAAAAGTCTTATCGACAAGGCGTTCTACTTGGCTGGATTAATACTGGAGATGAGCGGGAAGGCACTACAAGGAAGAGGCCCTGATCTAGCTCGTGAGATATTCTTGAGTGGTAAAGCCTACGAAAAGTTCAAGCAAATAATTGAAGCACAAGGTGGAGATCCAAACATCAAACCAGACGATGTTCAAGTCGGAAGGTACACGTATACGTTGACTTCTCCGATTGGAGGTGCTGTAACCCACATAGATAACACCGCAGTAACCCTAATTGCAAGAGCCTGCGGCGCACCCTTTGACAAGGGTGCTGGAGTAGAGTTGCACGCTAAAGTAGGGTACAGAGTTAACGAAGGAGACCCCTTATTGACACTTTACAGCAACAGCGAGCAAAGGCTTCAGGAAGCCGTAGAACTACTGAGGGAAGTTAGCCCAATAGTAGTTGAAGGTATGCTACTGAAGGTTCTTCCATAGAAGCCTAGGTTCCTGCACCACTTGCTAGGCTAATAGCTTATTTTTGCTAAAAGTAGAGACATATTAATCAAGGTGATACACAGCGATCTAGGTGTCCGCTTAATGCACAAGTATGATGTTGCTGTAGTAGGAGCGGGTGTAGCTGGACTATATGCATCTTACGTGCTCGCGTTAAAAGGCTGGAAGGTTGCATTGGTAGAGTCTAAACATCGCTCTAAAATAGGGGATAGAGTATGCGGTGACGCGATAGGTACTCATCATTTCAAGGAACTCGGCATTCATATTCCCGACAATGTTGTAGACCACCGCTACAAAGGAGTAAAGGTGTACAGTCCTTCAGAGCAATACAGCATCATAGTACCTGGCGAAGGAGTAAGCATAAATAGATACAAGTTTGGACAGTGGCTTTTAACCAAAGCTCTCGATAGTGGTGTTGAACTTTACGACCAGCACGTAGTCGTAGATGTAGAGGTTGTGAACAACGAGGTTAAATCCCTTAAGGTGAAAAAAGTTAACGGCGAAGTAGTTGAAATTGAAGCAAAAGCCTATATTGATGCATCGGGTTACAAACCAGCAATAAGATCGAAGCTTCCACGCGACTGGCCCATTTCCGAGAGACCGTACACCACTGACTACAATATAGCCTATAGAGAAGTCGTGGAACTCGAGGAGCCCGTTAGCGAACAGGATGTAGACTACGCCGTTATCTACATAAACGTTGATATAGCACCTGGAGGATACTGGTGGCTGTTTCCAAAGACAAGCGATGGAGTAGTCGCGAACGTAGGTCTTGGTGTTGTAAACAACGGGTTGCATAACCCTAGATTGAACTTTGAGAAGTACTTGAGACCTAGGTTTAGAGGAAAAATAATTCACTCAGGGGGAGGTGTTGTTCCAACAAGAAAACCTTTACCAACACTGGTATGGAGAAACGTTGCTGTTGTAGGAGACGCTGCTTACACTGTTAACCCTATACATGGAGGTGGAATAGGTTCATCCATGTTGTCATCACACATAGTTTCAAGGTACTTAAGTTCTGCACTAGAACAAGGCAGAGTCGACGAGGAGACAATGTGGAGCGTTAACGTAGAGTACATGAGTACTTACGGGTCTAAGCAAGCAGGACTTGATATACTTAGAATGTACATGCAGAAACTGAGCAATGAAGACTACGAGTGGATCATGAAGAACAGAATAGTTGATGGTTCATCTGTC
>JAWAXJ010000180.1:0-3263 GCA_038896955.1 Desulfurococcaceae archaeon | reverse complement strand
CCGAGAAAAGTGCTCATAGGGATCTCCGAGGAGAGGATCGGAAGAGGGGATTTAGTGGTAGTTCACGCAGGAGTTATCGTGTCCAGGATGGATGCAAGTGATCTCCTAGAGCAGGTGGAGTTCTTCAGGGAGGTTTTAGGACCTGATGCTGAAAACCTAATATCATCTTACCTCGTACTCTTAGAGAAGATGAGAAGTCTGGGACAAGGGTGATCTCAACCATGGATAGAGTAACGCTGGCACACGGCTCCGGCGGTGTTGAAATGCTGGAGTTGCTTGAGAACATGATCTTCAGGCGGGTTGAAGACAAGTACAAGCGAGTTGAGGGTGGTGTAGGCATAGATGCTGCAGATGATGGAGCAGCTATTCCAATCGGGGAAAACAGGTACCTGGTGGTTTCCATAGACTCGTACACGGTTAATCCACCCTTCTTTCCCGGTGGCAACATAGGGGTTTTAGCCGCCTGTGGCTCCATTAACGATGTTTTAATGATGGGCGGCAAACCAATAGCAATGCTAGACACGATAATCGTGGAGGAAGGGTTTCCCATGAGCAGCCTAGAGGTCATAGTGAACTCCATGATAAGTGTGCTCAGAGAAGAAGGCATTGCGCTCATTGGCGGAGACTTCAAGGTTATGCCAAAGGGTCAAATAGACAGAATCGTGATTACAACAGCTGCTATAGGCGTATCCGAGGGTAAACCCATAGTCGATAAACCATCACCGGGTGATGCAATCATCGTAACCGATTACGTAGGCGACCACGGCGCTGTCATACTTCTAATGCAAATGGGCCTCGGAGAGGAGGTGGAAGAAATAGCAACTGGTAAACTAAGAAGCGACGTTAAGCCGTTAACGAAGCTCATGCTACCTCTATTGTCCAGGTACCGAGGTTGCATCAAAGCGGCTAGAGACCCCACGCGTGGAGGCTTGGCTGGAGTTCTGAACGAGTGGGCTTCGAAGACGGGTACACTGATACTCATTAATGAATCCAAAGTTCCGATCAGGGAAGCTGTGAGAAAGTACGCTGAAGCTCTCGGAGTAGACCCGTTAAACCTTGCAAGCGAGGGATCAGCTGTGCTAGCTGTAGAGCAGTGGTGTGCGGATGAGCTCGTGGACTTTATCCACAAGCTAGGCTTTGAAAACGCGAGAGTAATTGGTGAGGTCAGAGAAACAAACGAGTTCAAGGGCTACGTGGTAGCAGAAACACCCGTGGGTGGTTTAAGAGTAATTGAGCCTCCACGCGGTGAAATAGTACCTAGAATATGCTAGGTAAAAGCTTTGCCTAGAGCTCTGATAGTTCGAAGCGTGAGAATATCAACAAGAGGGTACACTGGTGCTCTGCTAGAGTACAGAGGTGTTAAGTTGTGCATTGACCCTGGTGAAGAACTCGATGATTGCACATATGTTCTCTGCACGCACAACCACGCTAAGCACTGCGGAGACAGCGTGAAGACTTTACCTGAAGATAGGCTGATCTCACCCTTTGCCGGTAGAATTGTAAGGCCCAAGGATCTCCTAGACCTGGGTAACATCAGAGTAGTTGTTGTCGAAGCTTACAATGAACCAGAGCTCTACGAGGGTACACCACCTCATCCTAGGGGTCTTGGAGTAGGATTTCTCCTAAGTTTTCGCGATGGTTTATCCGTATACTACGTTGGAGACTCAAACCTTGTTCCAGAGGTCGCGGAGGCTGCTGAAAAAGCCGATGTTCTCCTCGTGCCGATCGGCGGTGGATGCGTGATGACTCCGGAGGAAGCTGTTGAGCTCGTGAGTTCTGCTAGACCCGCTGTGACTATTCCAGTACACTACACTAGTCTCAGAGACTACTACAGGTTCAGGGATATGTCACAGCCCTACACGCAGATAGTACTACTAAGGAGGAGCTGAACCATGTCCTACGTTGAGAAAAGACTTAAACCTTTCTACAGTAGTGAAAGAGTAGTACCGCCATCCATGAAGTGGAAAACTGTCACAGTGGAGGAGTACAAGAGAATATACTTGAACAGCGTGAAGGACCCCTTTGGCTTCTGGGCTCGTGAAGCAGAATACCTCTACTGGGTTAAACCCTGGAGTAGCGTTTACGAGGGTAAACCACCGAGAATGGTGTGGTTTACCGATGGTAAACTGAGTGCATACTACAACATCATTGGATGCCATCGGAGTGATAACAGAACCTGGAGTAAACCAGCCCTGATATGGGAGGGTGAAGAAGGGGTATCGAGAGTTTTAACGTACGCGGATCTCGATGAGCTAGTTCAGAGGATAGCGAGTAGTCTCAAAGCACTTGGTGTTAAACCAGGAGATTGGGTAATGCTATACGCACCACCACTACCGGAGTCGATAGCATCAATGCTAGCAGCTGTTAAGCTGGGAGCCCCATTCGAGCCTGTGTTCACTGGTTTCGGGTATTACGAGTTAGCTAAGCGGGTCGCGAGCCGAAGACCCAAGGTTTTGTTCGTATCAGATGGTTTCTACCGCAGAGGTAAACAGGTGGATACGCTGACAACAGCTAGAAGAGCACTGGAGCTTGTGAAGCAATCGTTGATACTAGTTGTGTACGAGCGTCTCGGCTCACCTGCGCTGAGGAGCAACGAGTTATCTTTCGCGGACTTTCTGAAGAGCGGTGGTAACAGCGTAGAGGACTACGTAGCGGAGAGCGGTCATCCTTTGTTCGGATTGCACAGTGGTTACGTTGAGGACCATAAGCCTATAACACACCCTGTTGGTGGATTCCTTGTTCAGGTCTTCTCGACTTCTAGGTGGATTGGTCTTAGACCACGTGATACCTACTTCTGCACAGTATGGCCCGGCTGGATTACAGGTGTAAGCTACGTTGTTTTCGGCCCATTAATGATGGGTTCAACTGTAGTGTTGTACGATGGAGGACCTGATTACCCATCGTGGGATAGATGGTGGACTATTCTCGAAGACTACGCTGTAACACTGTTCCTAACAACGAGCAGTGCTCTCAGAATACTGTCCAGAATGGGTGACAGCTACGTGCTAAATCACAACTTCGACACGCTGAAAGCAATCCTCGTAACAGCTGAACCACTAGAGGTTGATACATGGTGGTGGACGTACCGTGTTGTGGGAACAGGTAAAACACCACTACTCACATCCACGCCTGAGAACCTCAGTGGTAGAATACCCGTTGTAAACCTCTACATCCAGAGCGAGGTTGGAACGTTCATCACGGGTAACCTACCGAACTTCGTGTTTCCACCTATAGCGCCGGGCTCAGCTGGTCCACCAATACCC
>JAWAXJ010000179.1:0-3284 GCA_038896955.1 Desulfurococcaceae archaeon | reverse complement strand
ACTATTCGACAGTAATATACGTAGCCGTAAAGTACAGACCTCTGAGCCGTTTCCAGCTGTACTTTAGAGGACTTGGAACATTCTACGCTACCTGGCTTCTAACAGCTATACTACTACACGAGGTGTTCACACACCTGGGTGTAAAGACTTGATCAGGGTTCTATCGATCGATCTCTGGGACACCATAGTACGCAGAGAACGTGGTCCCTTCGAGTCATACACACTCATGAAGCTCGAGGCTCTCCAGAGGGCTCTCGGTGGATCAGGAGAAGTCACTTTCAGCGATATCCTAGAAGTCTACAAGAGAGTTTTAGAGTACAAGGGAGTTATTCCACCAAGGGTTTTCGCTAAGATGATCGCACTGCTGATGGGCTACCGACCGGATGACCCGGTGGTGGAGAAAGCTGTTCAGGAGTATGAGGAAGCATCATACGTCTACACACCAGTTCTCGTCCCCGGTGCACGCGAACTACTGACGTTCGCGAGAAGAGCTGGTTTAAAGATCGTCGTTGTTACTAACACCTCCTTCTCCGCTAAAGCCGTTGAAAGAATCCTCTGCAATGCCGGTTTATGCAACATGTTTGACTACATTGCGTCTTCAGCTGACCTAGGCTTGATGAAGCCTAACCCCGCCATATTCCACGTAGCACTGAGAGCTGTTCAAGCAGAACCCTCGGAGGCTGTTCACATAGGTGATAGTTGCATTAGAGACGCACTAGGAGCTGTATTAGCCGGCATGAAGCCCATGCTCCTCGCACGAAGCAAAGGTTCATTGGAAGCCTGCAGAAACGTAACCGGTTTAACGGTGGTAAAAGACATGTACGAAGCACTTGAACTACTCAAGAGAATGGTGGAGAGCGAGGGTAGGCCTAGCAGAGAGTAAAAAAGGCTGTGCTTACTAGGAAGAACCTATCTTTCTCAATACGTACCTCTCGTAAACCATGGTTACTCCACTGGCGTCTATGTAGAACTCAACGGGAAGTTTGTACGCGACTCCGTGCACGTAGTAGAGAGCGTAGTTGTCCTCGATCCTCTCGGGGAATGCTGGAATCTGAGTTTTCCTGTAGGGATCTTCGATTACGAGTGAACCACCTGTTGCCTTCACCCTGAGCTGAACAGAGTTCATGTAACCCGCGTATGTCCCCTCGATTCTTTCCAGAACCTTTTCAACCTTGACGAAGTTCAGCTTCTCATCGGGGTTGTAGCCGAGCTCCAGGGTTAAAGCGTACGCTCCGATCAGCGATAGTGGATAACCGCTGGAGTTCGATAGTACAGCGACAGCTACTCCTTCGCTGGGGAGGTAACCCAGGTAGGCTGTGTAAACGTACACCGACCCGCTGTGACCAACGAGCTTTCTACCGTGGAAGTCGTCGTGAACTATGAGTCCGTAGCCGTAGTACCTGCTCGTGGGCGATTCGTATGGTAGCTTCACGTGCGGTTTCTCCATAAGCTCAACGCTCTCCCTGCCCACAATGCTTACTCCGCGGCGTGAACCCCTGTTGATCAAGGTATCCGCGAACTTCAGCAAATCAACAACGTTGCTGAATAGCCCTCCATCAGCACTAATACCGAAAACAGGCTCTGCTCTGACCAGCTTGTTGTCCTGAACCTTGTAGGGTGTTGCCTTGTCCGGATCCTTTACATACTCTTCTCTCGTGAAGTAAGACTTGTCCATTCCGATCGGCTCAAGGATGTTCTTCTTCACGTAGTCCTCGTACTTTAAACCAGAAGCCTTTTCGATGATCTTCCCGAGAACCACGTAGCCCTCGTTCAGGTAGAACCATCGTTCACCAGGTTTGAAGGTTATCCACGACTCGTAGCTTCTCATGTAGACGAGAACGTCATCTGGATTCGATACGGGTAGCCATGGTCCACCAAGCTCGTAGTAGCTGTCAATTAAGGCTTCAGCGTAGCCTAACGCGGGTATACCGGACGTGTGCGTTAGTAGATGGTGTATTCTTACCTCATTAGTCTTAAAGATATCCACGTACTTGTTCACAGGGTCATCAACGCTGAGAAGTCCTCTCTCCTGCAACTGCATAATAGCTAGTGCTGTGAAAGCTTTGGTAACAGAGCCTATACCGTAGTTTGTTCTCGGAGTAGGAGGCAACGAGGATTCCACGTCTTTAAACCCAAAGCAACGCTGGTAAACAAGCTCTCCCCGCTTAGATAAAGCAATAACCAGGCTTGGCATTCTGTACTTGGAAAGCTTTTTGAGAATGAACTCTTCGAGTTTACCTACTTCACTAGAACTCATGTAACCCCTGTTTAAGATTTCGATTGCTGAAGAAAAATAGTTTACCGGGTGGTTTACTCGTACGTAACGGTGCAAGTGCGTGGTTTCAATGAACAAAGCCCAGTTAGCTGGTGAAGCTGACTTACCATGGAAACCCATCTTAATCGTAGAGCACTGCGAACCCGAGATTACACCCTGGCTTATACTGGAGTACAGGCACGTCTCTTTGATCTACGGTAGAAGCTACGTCTGGTATACAAATGTCCCCTCAAGATACCACAGGTTGCTATCAAAGTATGGTCTTGTGAAATCCGAGAGTGTAATAGACCTTGTTAGAACTGGAGCCATAGATCCCAGCGTGGTAATTGTTCTGGACCCAAAGGCTTCGAGGTCGTTGACGTACGAGGATCTTGCTTCAGCAGGTTACGTCGTCGTTGGAGGTATTCTCGGTGACCATCCTCCACGAGGTAGAACCTGGGAGTACATAACGAGCAGGATGCCAGCCTGCGTTAGATCGTTCAATATCGGTGATGGTCAGTACAGTATTGATGGTGCTGTCTTCTACGTGAACTACGTGCTGAAGCATAAGGGGACAGAGGGTTTCACCTACGTCGATGGTGTAACAGTGCAAACAGAACACGGCGAGGTTTATTTACCCTTCAGATATCCCGTTGTGAACGGAAAACCCCTACTAGCTGATGGACTCGAGTACTACTTGAAGTACAGGAGAATCAGGGATGACATATGGAGAGAGCTAACCGAGTAAGCTATGCGAGTTTTCTCGCAATCTTCTTGAATCTTAGTCTGAATAAAGCGTAGAGAGTGAAACCCCTCACGTAGACGTCCACGAACATGGCTAACCAGGGTCCAACAACTCCCAGAACCCTGGCTAGAACTACTGCTGGTACTACTCTGGCGAGGATCATTGATACCGTGTTAACAAGAAAGGGTAGTCTCGTTTCTCCTCCACCTCTAATAGCACCACTTGAAACCATGGCTAGTCCAAGTCCAAGCTCGCTTAACCCAGCGAGAAGGAGGTACGTTGATG
>JAWAXJ010000178.1:0-3293 GCA_038896955.1 Desulfurococcaceae archaeon | reverse complement strand
AGTTTTACTCGAGACATTCTACAAGCTGATCATTATCACCTCCACACATGTTATCAATGCTCAGGAATAATAGGCTCCGGGTTTAGAGTATATTGAAGGAAGTGATGATATGCACCTCAGCGGACGATTAGCCCGTGAAGAAGCTGGCCTGGACTGATGTGTGATCGTAGAAAACCGCTACAAGGTGTAAGCTACGTAGGTTTGCTCTACTAAAAACGATTTTTTACCTCAGGTTTGCTTTGAAGCTTTCTATTGCATATCCCACTAGAGATGCTATTTCTATTACATTGAAGAGTTTCCTAGCCGTATCAGCTGTAAACCTTAAGGTGTAAGCATCTATTCTCTCCATTATATCCCAGTTCTCAAGCACGTCTGCAACCAAAGATTCTCTGAAGACGAGTTCAACACGGTACGGCTTGTTGAACTTGACTGTTCGAAGTTCCCCCTTCTTAAGCTTTTCGCAGGCTTCTCTAACACCAGCTCTAAGCATCTCTTCGACTTTGGCAAGTCCAGGGCTAATAGCAGAAAACCTTGAAACACCCTTCTTAAGAGGAACGAACACCGCCCATGGTGCATGATCTTCTACTTCTCGTCTAAGATGATCGTCGCCTGCTAGCAACGCCACGGGAACACCGAGCTCTCCAGCGTATAGAGAGTTTATCAAGAACTCGCTGGATCTAACACCGTTCACTCTTATTTCAAAGAATACCCTTCCACTATAGGTATGTTCTAGGATACCGTGCCTAGTTCCAGCAGCTGCATGGTAACCTAGAAAGAATATAGCAGCGAACTGATCATCAAGCATTGACACCATTGAGAACGGTCTTGGGTAACCCTGAATAATAGTTGCTCTACTATCCAGCTCAAGGTATTCAATGTTTGTCATCAACCCGTGACTATCGGCTACGTAAACCTCGCTAAAACCGTTCTTGAAGAGCTCATCCACCACGATATTCGTTAGCTTGGTCATAACCTTGGATGCTCTAGCAAACTGACTACTCCAAGGACTCAGCATTGTACCGGAAACAACACCGGGCAAACCCTCAACATCTACTGAAACATAGGCTTTCATTGAATGCACCAAAAGTTAATACAACAGGGTACGCAAATAAAAAGCCCAAGACACCACGGCATTTGTACGACGCGAAATCTGGCTTTGTTCGGTAAACAGCATCCTTATTCCATGTTATTGCTTAATATGCAGTTCAATAGAGTAAGGGTAAAAGATAAAAGCAACGCGTGCTCTACTTCATTCGGCGTGGTGATTTAATGAAAGTCGTCTACATGTTTGAACCGCACAAAGCGGGTCTTGAAATACTAAAGAATCATGGAATCAATTTCGTATTCTACCCTGGCAGAGAAGCCTCTAGACCATGGCTCGAGAAAGAAATAGGTGATGCATCTGTTTTAGTCGTAGCTCCGTGGAATAAGGTGGATAAATCCTTGATAGAGCTCGGTAAAATGCTTAAGCTCATATTTGTTCACGGGTCTGGACTTGACAAGGTAGATGTATCGGAAGCCACTCGAAGAGGGATTCTTGTAGCAAACGCTCCTGACTTCATAGCCGAAAGCGTAGCTGATCATATATTAGCCTTGATCTTAGCGCATTACAGGAACATTGTTAGAGGAGATAAGTACATTAGGCAGAGAAAATGGACCGGCGGCACACCTTCCGACCTGGTGGGGCATGTCCTACGTGGAAAACGCGTAGGGATAATTGGGTTAGGTAGAATTGGAGCTGCTGTAGCAAGAAGACTGAAGCCCTTTGGTGCTGAAGTGTACTACTGGGATAGGAAAGTTAAACCTGAGATGGAGCACGCGCTAGAGATATCTAGACTAAACATTGATCAGTTAATCGAAACGTCTGATATCATAGTAGTGTCTGTGGCGTTAACTCCTGAAACCCAAGGGTTGATCAACAAGGAAAGGATATATAGAATTAAGAAGGGTGCTTTACTGGTTAACGCAGCTAGAGGTCAAATAATTGATGAAGAAGCTCTGATCGAAAGGTTAAGGCAAGGTGAAATTTACGCTGCACTTGATGTTTTCAAGGAAGAACCTCTTCCACCCAACAGTCCTCTCATAGAACTAGATAATGTTATTCTAACTCCACATATAGGCGGTCTCTCCTGGGAAGCCTTAGAGGAGACTTCGAAGTTCGTTGCAGAAGCTATTGTCAAGTACATAAAGGAGGGTCAACTTCCAGCAACAGTTGTCAACAAAGAACTTGCTTCTTTCAGTTGGTAGTTAAACAATAGGATTCTATTAACACGTTAATCAACAACGTGCAACTTGTACCATGTAGATACCCCTTGAGTTTTTCGGAGCCTCGATTAGAGCTATCTTTTAGTAGTGTTCGATGCAAGCATACTATGAACTTTTAAGTCATCCTGTAGATGTCTTCTGCGGATGTGTGTTTTCAAGGAACTCTTTCATTAACTTAAATCCTTCAACTAGTTCTTCTTCCTTCATTGTTACAAATGTTATTCTCAGATGTCCTGCACCGGCTTTACCAAATATTGAACCTGGTAGTACTACAACACCTTTTGACTCTGCGAGTTTAATGGTGAATTCGAGGTCGTTTAATCCCAGCATTTCCAGGTATGGTCTTATATCTGGGAACAAGTACATACTAGCAGTAGGCTTGTGAACTCTTGCTTCAGTAAAGAGTTTCCTGAACGCTTCGTAAGCAACATCCCTTCTTCTTCTGTATATGGGTATTACTTCGCGGAGATACTTCTCCTTGAAGCCCTGTGCAAGGTAGTAGTAAGCTAACCATTGCATTGGAACAGGTGATACTATACCAAACAACGCTTTGAGCTTAACGATCTCTGTTACTACATCTCTTGGACCGTAAATGTAGCCTAGTCTACCACCTGGGATTGCTATATCCTTGCTGAAGGAGCCGCAAACAAGCATGTAGTCAAGTGAAGGTGCGTACTTCTCCATCCACACGTGCTCACCTTCGTAAACAAGATGCTTGTAGGCAACGTCGTAGACTATCCAAGCTTTCTTCTCGTAGGCCACATCTACGATGGTTTTAGCCACTTCGTCGCTTATGACTCTCGATGTTGGGTTGTCAGGGCTAGCTAGTATTATGGCTTTTGCTCTAGACCCGAGCTTCTCCTTTATGCACTCGGGATCTGGGTTAAAACCTCGCTCAAAGGTTTGCTCGCAGGTTTCAACTCTGAGTTTGGCGAGCTTAGCTTGATCCCAGTACACGCTGTACGAAGGGTCTAGAAGCAGAATGGTGTCTCCTTCGTCGAGAAGAGCGTACATGGATAAGAGAAGTG
>JAWAXJ010000177.1:0-3308 GCA_038896955.1 Desulfurococcaceae archaeon | reverse complement strand
AGATAAGAACGGGTACTCACTCGTAGCAACAAGGGTTGCGCCAGGCAGGTATCTGTTAAGATACCCTATTCCAGTCCCACCCTTCGGGAACACTACTATAGTGTTAGGGGTGGAGTGGTACTACAGCCTCGTGAACGTTTCACAATGGACAGTGGGATACACATGGTCCCCGCACCCAGAGGGTTACAAGATATATGACGAGCTTAACCCCACTGCTAACTGGAAGGCAAACATCCCGTCTCAACTCGGCATAGTGGGTGTGGACAAATATTGGCAAACAAGGTCAACAAGGATTAAGAATAACATGACCTGGGTTAGCGTTAACTTCTGGAGCGAGACCGAGCTTCCTCAGCAGCCAGCAGACTTCGCTGCGAAAATATACCTGCCTTCTACAATAGGCTACAGGAAGGCTGAGCCACTTACGGTCTGGTGGAATGGTAGGAACGGCTTCCCAGTATTGCCTGACATGGAATACTATGGTCCAAACCCGTCGACTATTCAGGAGCTAGACCCGTATAGCATAGCAGGGAAGGATTTCCGGACTTTTTATGATCATATGAGTCAATACTTTGCTGATGCCGGAGGCCCGTGTGGAAACGGCTGGCTTATGACGAGGGAAGTAGGATGGGTTGACTTCGAAGCATACTATGAGGGCGTGAAAGTATTAGACACATATGCTGAGGACAAGAGCCTCAAGTTACCTTGCTACGTAGGCAATCCTCCCCCACTCTACAAATCTTCACTATAACTTCACGCTGAAGATCTACGAGATAGGCTTCCACATAATCTTCAATGCGTGTGGGTTGAAGATGGATGCACCCACAGGGGTGCCGTTCTTCTTCTCTCACCCCAACCCCGACCTGGGGCTGATAGGTCCCAAGGTCGTTACCAGAGGCAAGGTGGACATAGTTAAGGCACCTGAAGGAAACTACAGCGGCTTCGCGATAATATGGCAGATGAGCCTCCTGAGGCCGTATATGATAAAATACCTCTTGGACAACGGGACTACGATGGAGCTCACTGAGCCTATAAAGCTTAAGGGGAACATGAAGAACATCCAGCTGTACTTCAGGCTCTGGAACCTAACCATCGATACTTGGAGCCAAGACCCGTTCAGGCTGATAAACGTCAACGTGACACTGTTCTCGGTGAGCGACTTCCAGCTTGCTCCGGATATAGGCATAAGCCAGAGGATGATCGAACTGGTAATTGACAAGTACAGCATATATTCTAAGTATGTCCTCCCGGAGGGATGGAAGGTTTGCAAGATTGAAACAGATCAACACGGGTATCCAGTGATATACTATCATACCGACACTCAGACCAACATTTGGAACGTGCATCCACACTGGGGATATTTACCTGAGAAGAACTACTGGATATGGGTTAATGTTCCGAACGACCTGCAGAAGGCGATGAACGCAGGCTTCAGAGCTGTTGACGCTAACACAACCCTTTACTGGAGTGGAGACCCGTGGAATAAGCCTTTTTACCTTAACCAGTGCTACAATCAGAACAAGCCACTCGTACTTAAGACCTACATTTATAACCCGGGGTTTGCCCTTAAGACGGAACGTGGAACCCCACTACTATTCGATGAAACCAATAACTCTGCTCTTATACTTGCCGAGCCTTGGGAAGACAGCGTTCTGTTCTATAAGCAACAGATAAACCCGTTAGCTCTCGTAGTGATTGAAACATCCAGAGGAAAAATGGCTGCAGGATACGATGCTTACTTCCTCAGGAAGAATGCAACGGACCCAAGTGGTGTAATCTTCTTACACTCAGTTAATGCTACAGATCCTGATGGGAAAGGAACCTGGTCACCCAATGATCCTGACCTTTGTAACCCAGTAACGGGATGTAAGGCTAGGAAATACCCGAACCAGAGCAGGTACTTGATAGGTGAGAGCACCGGCGTGTGGCAAGTCGAAGGAGTAGCCTCTCCGGTGAAAGAGAGTAAGCCGAAATACAGGATCATGGTTTACTACAAGGGTGTCCTAGTATACAACGAGTCAATATCGTTAAGCAATCCGTATGTGAGCAAGTTGCAAAGTTTAAGTACATTTAAACAAGTTACTACGACAAGGCTTAATATTACTATTGTTTCGGAAGCGGGAAAACCTTTAGAAAAAGCAAAGGTTTGTATTATCGATGTACACAATAAAGAAAACTTAGCAATAGCTGAAACTGATGAGAAGGGGATGGTATATTTTGATTTACCTCTTAGATCTGAAACAAGCTACGAGATAGCCGTCGAGTGGACAAGCAAGTATGGGACGAAGGCAGCTCTAACAGCTTCGGTCACCGCTGCTGAAACCTCAATATCATTACCTGTTTATGACGTTACCCTGAGACTCTTGACACTAAGGGAAATGCCTTTAGCAGGTATTCCTGTGAAGGTTGCCAGTGTAGACGTTGGAACAACATCTGCAACCGGAGAGGTGATAGTACCTCAGATACCGCCTGGAACATACACCGTAGTAGCATCATGGCTCGACACTGCTCTAAACCTACCCTTGCTCAGAGTGTCTGCACCAGACGCTGTGACTCTGACGCCGAGCAACGTGCACATGCTGGCTGTTAGAGTAGCTGGTGCTCAGGGTCAAGCCTTGGAGGGTGCTACGGTTACGGTAAGTAAGGACACGGTTAAACTTACGAAAAAGACAAATAGGGATGGTATGGCTGAGATAGAGCTTCCGGATGCGAGCTACATCATCGAAGTCACATACGGCCAGTTCAGGGAGACGGATTCAGTCTCCCTGACTGCTGACACCCTTAAGACCTTCAACCTAGACGTGTTCGTAGAGTTCCTAGGCGTAGCAATGAGCATGACTCAGTTCCTGTTGCTCATAATAATTACATCAATTTCACTGGCTGGATTGTCTGGAATTATAATTGTAAAGAGGAAGAGTAAGCTACTGCCGCTACGGCTACCTCTTCCACCGCCACCGTTGCCAACCTCACTTCCTCCATTCGAATTGGAAAAGGAAATCAAAAAATACGAAGGATATTTGGAGAAGCTTGAGCAGCTAAAGAAGGAGGGAAGGTTTTCTCAAGAGGTCTACGAGAAGCTTAAAGCAGAGTACGAATCTAAGATTGAGGAGTTGAAAAAGAAGAAAGTAAAACCTACATGACCTTATGAAATAAGGCCTAATACATCCTTACTATTAGCACATCTCTTAACTAATAAAAAGGCCCCGCATCTCTATTCCTTCAGTTCGCTTATCAATTTTTCAAGTCTTTCCTCATATTCCACTTTTAGTCTCTCATATACATCTTTCGATATTCTTCCACTCTTTCGCTCT
>JAWAXJ010000176.1:0-3324 GCA_038896955.1 Desulfurococcaceae archaeon | reverse complement strand
TCTTACCAACGTCCACGATGACACCATTACTGATGGCTACTGCCCCGTTCCTGATGATCCTTCTCCGAGGATCCAGCGTTAGCACCCATCCACCCCTAACGTATATATCAGCCACGGATAGATCACCGGGTTTCAATGTCTACATATATAACCCCGCGATTTTAAACCTATGGTTAAAACCCACAGGTGAAGTCGTTGAATACTCTAATAGAAAAGTACAGTTTGAGTGAACGAAGAGAACTCATTCTTGCCTCTCGTGGTGCAATTCCTGCTGACATGGTTTTAACTAACGTAAACATAGTTGTTCCAACCACCGAGGAGGTGCTGGAGAACTATAGTGTTGTTATTAAGGGCAAGAGGATCGCCAGGATTGGTAGAATAAAGGACATCTCCAGGTACATCTCCAGTAGAACACGAGTAGTTGACTGCGAAGGTAAGTACGCTCTACCGGGCTTCATAGATCTCCACATTCACGTTGAATCCTCATTGCTAAACCCAGTAGGCTTCGCAAAAATAGCACTTAAGCATGGAACAACAACTGTTGTAGCAGATCCACACGAGATAGCGAACGTCCTCGGAGCCGAAGGCGTAGAGATCTTCATATCGTTTACGAAGGATCTTCCACTAAAGTTCCTGGTGGAAGTCCCGAGCTGCGTTCCAGCAACTGATCCGTACCTAGGGCTTGAAACAGCACCACATGTAATCGACTCCTCAACTGTATCAAAGCTCGTGGAACGTGAGAACGTTTGTGGATTAGGCGAGGTAATGGATTTCATCAGCGTTGTACACGCCTCCGAAGAGGTTTTAAGGAAAGTAGAGGCGGCTAAGAACAAGGGCTTGATCATAGATGGTCATGCACCGCAGTTAAAGGGTTCACATCTTGACGCGTACATATCAGCGGGTATAATTAGCGATCACGAAACAACAGCGCTCGATGAAGCTGTTGAAAAACTGAGGAGAGGAATGTGGATTTATATCAGAGAGGGTAGTGCTTGGAGAGATCTTGAAGCTCTAGTTTCCATCGTGAGGGAAAATGCTTGCGATCTATGCGTCTTCGTCAGTGATGATCTGAACGTTTACGACCTTTTCACGAAAGGACACATGGATAGGATCATCAACCGTGCTATTGAGCTCGGAGTAGACCCTGTGAAAGCAGTTAAGTACGCTACCCTGTACCCGGCAATTAGGCTTCACCTAGAAGATCACATCGGTTTAATTGCGCCTGGTCGCATAGCGGATATAGTATTAACGAGCAGAATCGAGAGAATACAACCAGAAACAGTGATAGCAAACGGAGAACTCATATACTACAAGAACACACTGCAGAAAGAGTTCAAGAAGCCGGAGTACCCTCCACGCGTACTTCAAACCGTGAAGCTTGGAAAACTACCAGAGGTCATCTCGTATACTCCTAGATTAAAGGAGTTCGTTGAACACGGGTATGCCAGAGTAAACGTTATCGAGGTTAAACCAGGCTCCACGTTAACCAAGAAGGTTGTCGAGGAACTCGAGGTTGAAAACGGCGTCTTGAAGGCGAACTACGAAAAAGACATCATGTACGTTGTTGTAGCCGACAGACACATGGGTAGTGGTAGATTCTCAACAGGGTTCATCAAGGGGTTAAGCTTTAAGGCTGGTGCAATAGCTCAAACCATAGCACACGACACTCACAACCTCGTAGTAGCGGGCTGGAACCCGAGAGACATGGATACTGCTGTGAGAGAGGTTGAAAGAATACAGGGTGGTATAGTCATCGTGGACAACGGTAAGATCGTAGCAGAGTTGGAACTGAGGTTAGCGGGCTTAATGAGCATCGAGGAACCCGAGGTAGTATACGAGAAGTACACGAAGATGCTCGAGTACATGAGAAGCCACTACAATGTTCACTTTGAGTCGTTCTTCATGACACTAAGCTTGGTTTCACTACCGGTAATACCCGAGGTTAGGATCACTGATAGAGGTCTTGTAGATGTTCAAAGCGGTAGACTTATTCCACTCGTTGAGGAGGTGTATAAAAAGTAGATTATAGGTCTAGCTCCTCTAGTATTATCCGTCTGCTCGCTACTTCTTTTTTCTTTCTGAAGAGCCTTGTACTGAAGTACCTTGCTGCGTAATCCGGTAGAATAGTGACAACTTTGTCACCTTCTCTAAGTCCGTACTGCTCGGCTACTTTGATCGCTGCTGAAACGTTTGCACCGCTACTTATTCCAACCGGTAACCCCTCTTTCCTGGCCAACTCCCTGGTCATCAGTATAGCTTCTTCGCTTGATACTGTAACGAAGTCGTCGAGAAGATGCTTGTACCTGGCAACAATGTCGGGTACGAAGCCATCGCCAACACCCTCCACTTCGTGTCTACCACATGCTTCAACTACACCTTTCTTAAACCAGGACGTAGCTACTGCGCACTCAGCAGGCTCTGCTCCTACGACGATCACGTCTCTGCACTCCTCTTTGAGCCTCTTGGCAACACCTACAAGGGTTCCACCGGTTCCAACGTTAGCTACAAAGGCTTTAGGGCAACCCAGTTGTTCAATTATCTCTTTCCCAGTGGTCTCGTAGTGCGCTTCAACGTTAGCTTCGTCACTCCACTGGTCAAACAAGTAGTACTTATCAGGGTTCTCGGCGACTAGTCTCTTTGCCACCTCGAGAGCTCCGCCCGCGTCTACTTCACCACCGGGTGTAAAGTAGAAGTCTGCACCGAGAAGCTTCATGAGCATGAATCTCTCAGCGCTCATTTCCTCAGGGATAACTATTAGCACCTTGAAACCAAGTGATGCACCAACCGATGCGAAAGCTATACCCGTGTTACCTGTCGTGGGTACTACGAGAGTCATACCTGGTTTCAGCTCACCCTTCTCAAGAGCTCTTCTAATCATGTACACTGCGATTCTATCTTTCACGCTACCGGAGGGGTTGAGGAACTCCATTTTACCCCAGATCTCGGCTTTGATGCGAGGTGGAAGAACTCTGGTGATTCTTATCACGGGTGTTTTTCCTATGCAATCAATTAGGCTGTTGCACACCTTCAAGCTCATACACCCCTTGGATTATAAGGATCGCACGTACCTATTATAACCAGATTTCAATAGCTCTATTCATGAAGATCGTTAGTGCAAGAACTGTAAGACTTTTAAACCCAAGTTATCTAAATTTTATTAACCAAGGCTCGGGGTGATTGTTCATTCATAGCTTTGATATATACCGCCCTAGATCCTTAGCAGAAGCTCTTGAGTTTCTTGCAAAGAACTCTCCCGATGTTAAGCCTCTAGCTGGTGGAACAGAGCTTCTACTTCTGATCAGAGACAGGAAGATACCTACACCA
>JAWAXJ010000175.1:0-3327 GCA_038896955.1 Desulfurococcaceae archaeon | reverse complement strand
TATAAAATAGAAAAGGCAAAACTACTTTAATGGAATCTTTTCGCCTTCTTTTTCAAAACCGCTTTTAAGAAGGGTCTTCCATTATAATGGGTTTTTATGGACGTTTTTATGGAGAGATTTTATGGATACTTAGACCCCCTCCCTAGTTAAATCTCTTAAAGTGTGGAAGGGGGTGTTTTCATTTCTTCCCTTTTATCCAAAAATTCACCTGTGAATTGCTTGGAAGCTCTTCTGAAGGACGAAAAGGGCTATTCCCTATTTTTATATTTTAATTCCCGTTGAAAAGTTGGGGAATATGAGGCTCGTGAGGAAGGTCTCGCGCAAGCAGTACTTCGTGCGTACGTGCACGAGCGGATATTCATACCGATACCCGCGAAATACAGGGATCTCGTGAAGCCTTTCCTCGACAGAGAGCTGGACGTTTCCGTGGAAGCTGAGAAAGACGGCTTAATAGTACGTGTTAGACCGATTGACGCGGAAACGTCAAAAGCTTCCTGAGCCCTATATAGTAAACCTGTTTCTATCCCCTGAAATTCTTTATTTTTGAAGCTCGGCTGTTCCATGAGGGCGGGCGTTTAAAGCTCTTTATTTTTCCATGAAGGCTTGAGCTCTGGCTTATATTTCGGGGGCTTGAAACGTCTTCTATATAGGGCGTTTCGGGGGACGGAAACGTTTTAACCATGACCTGTGTTTCGCAGACCAGTTGAAAAGCTTGAAGAATAGGGCGTAGTTTTTAACACGTCTGTGTATAAGAGGGGGTGATGGGCCTGGAGGGCTACCGTGAGCGGCTCGTAGCTGCGGCGGTGGTCAAGTGGCTCCAGACGGCGATAGAGGCGTACAGAGGGCCAGAGGACTACAAAGCGTTTAGAAAGTACTTGGAGGACAGGCTCAGAGAGAAGCTCAGACGCATAGAGGAGCTGCTGGTGGAAATAGGATGTAGCTACCCGTGACCGAAGCACGGCTTAGACCCTATAGACTTAACGCTAGATGCGGGCAATGACGGCATTAGAGGCTTCGTGGAAAATGTTGAGAAACTACGTGAACAGCCTATACTAAACTCTTCAATTTGATGAAAACAGCCTCCAACACATAAAACCCAAATACGTGTGAAAAAAGAGGCGAAAAACATATATATACAACGCAAAAATTGAAGTTTGGTGGGAAAACGGGCAGTGAGAAAGTAGAAGAAAAGGTTCCGTGGATCCCCTTGGCTATATTATCCTTCATCATATCGTTTCTGACGATGCTGTCCTTCTGCTTGCTGGGCATGTTGCCTGGTGCTTGGCAATGTGGCTACAATCTGGGCATGATTTCAAGGGTTACGGGTTATGTGGTGTGGTCATACCTTCTACTGACTCTGATGTATTCACTTCGAAAGTGGTTTAAGGTTAGCAATAGTCTGCTCACATACTTATGGTCCGTCGGGAACATTGCATCTTGTACGCTTGGCTTCGCGTATCTTGCGACAGACTGGTCTATCAGACCAGCCTTCTTCCAACAGACGGACCCACGTGGTATTTTCAGAGGCATTTGGTGGATGCCTCCATTAGAGGAGGTTCAAGCTATGGTTCGAGGGGGCGTTGCTACGAATTGGGCTCACTGGGGTCCCATCGTCTTCGTCATGAGCCTGCAATATATTACTTTCTTCTTCTTCACATCTTCAGTCGTACTGATCTTCAGACATGCATGGCTCGACGTAGAAAGGGTTCCATTTCCACTGGCGCTTGCTGGTTATGAGATCGTAAGGATGGTTCAATCTGGTGGGGAGGGTAGGGCTAAGAGGTTTGCTGGGCCGTTCTGGATAGGCTTCGTACTGGCCTTCGCCTACGGGATACCGATCTTCATGGCTAGGACGTTCCCATGGTTCCCAGACATCTACGCGTGGCGTGAAGCTTGTCCATCCGGTGCTGTTCATGTAACTGAGACGGACATAATCGCTCAGTCGGTTGTAGGCTACTATGGCTATAGCAAAGATATGATAGCTTTCGCGATGGCTCTACTGGTTCCACTCAGTGTATCCTTCAATGTGTGGTTCTGGACCTTCGTAATGTGGATACTTGACCAGGCGGCATACATGATGGGCTATTACACGGGAGTACTGGGCATGCCGAGTTGGGCAAGGATGTGTTGCTATCAGAACACGCCTGGATGGGATGCTCCATTTAGATGGAATCTATTCAGCATGGTTGGGGGTTTCTTAGCTCTAGCCGTTATGCAGATCTACTTAAATAGAGGGTATCTTTTGACTACAATCAAAGCCGCCTTCGGTAGGGTTGCACCAGATTGGGAAAAGAATGAGGCGATGAGCTATAGGTCCATGTACATTATGTTAGTAGCATCGATCATAGCGTGCATCATAAGTTGCCAACTCCTCTACATAGACTTCTTGGCCTCACTACTACTGATAGCGTTCAACTGCTTCACTACGTGGCTTGCTATGCTCGTATTGTTCGGTCACGGCGTATTTATTGCATCTGACTGCCGCATCTGGCCTGTTTGGACGATGAGGATTAGGTGGCCCACCCGTCCACCAGAGCCTACCGCAAGCTTCGTCATGAGCCACCAGTGGGCATTCTGGGGTTCAAACGTCGTTTCGTTTGGGTTTGGAAACGGCTTCTTCACAACAGCCTTAAACTTGAAGATGGCAGACCTTACGAAGACAAGTTTGAAGAACACTTTCTGGGTCAGTGCTATGGCCATGGTAATATCAGTGCCCACTATATTCGCGTCGAGGGTTTGGCTTGCAAACCTTTACGGTACGAGGGCTGGTTTGCCAACGTGGTATCTAGGTATGGATAGAGGTGAGACTTGCCTAAACTATGTATATTCTCTTCCATCAAATGAAACATTCCTAACATATGGAGCTGCTGGCTTCATAATCGTGACAGCCTTAGCAATTCTGCACGCTAGACTCCTATGGTTTCCCTTCGAGCCAGTAGGCTTTCTAATAGCTACAAACTTCGGAGGATTCTGGAACTGCCTTTGGTCGGTCTTCCTAGCAGCCTGGATAGTTAAAACGATAGTTATCAGAATAGGCGGAAGCAGGCTATACGAGGAATGGATTCCACCAGCCGTAGGAGGCTTCGCAGCAGGCATAGCTATTGTGACACTAATCGGTTGCATCGCTGGAATGGTAAGGTTCTTCATACCATTCTAAACATCCCATTTTTATTTTTATGTTAAGTTTTCTAATGTTGTAGGAGGTGTTGCTCATTTCGGTAACGATTCAGCCTAATACGGGTATTTGCGAAGGGTTTATTGATGGAAATGGTGAGCGTAGACGTAGGTCTATAGTTTTAGCCCTTGTCAAGGTTAGGGTTGAAGGTG
>JAWAXJ010000174.1:0-3328 GCA_038896955.1 Desulfurococcaceae archaeon | reverse complement strand
ACGCGTAGAAGTCCTCTTTAGTGATCCACCCTTTCGAGTAGAATTTCATCAAATCGCCAGGACTCGGTATCTCAGTTCTGAAGCTGTACCTCACAGCGTACTCCAAAGGCTTCTGAATCGCTATGGCTGCAAATATTGATGTGAACAATCGAGGGTCTATTAGCGCGTCAAGGAACTTTGCCACTTGTGAACGCACTAGCTCAGGATCTATCCCCGATCCAGCAATCTTAATGCTCACTAGATCTACTGCCACAGCTACACCAATAGATAGGGCCATTATGGGAAGAGACTCAGTAATTATCCCCATCACGTCACCTCTCTCAGCATATCCACGTAGTCTTTCAAAGTATGATGAGGCAGCAGATACGATATCAGATATTAATGGCTGTATAGTTGACCATATGTTTTCAACAGCTGATCGCAGATGCGGGATGATTGTCTCACTTATGAAACCATGAACCCTCTTAAGACCATATTCAAACGCTTCCCGTGCACGAACTAAGAATTCATTCACCACATGAGGTATAGTTTCAGTTACGAGACTACGTATTAATGATGTGATGTCAGAGTACGCTCTATCAATGAAACTTTTGATATAGTCATAGAATTTTGATACCGTATCTGTATAGAAACTAGTTATAGATGTGAAGTATGACCTGAGTTCTGTAATGATCTCGGTGAATCTCTCTGTAGCGAATGAATGCAGAGCTCGAGCTATCTGCATTAATGCATCGAACAACGGTGTGAAAGCGTTACGTATGCTCTCAAATATGCCTGATACAGCCCCATCAAAATACCTAGTTATATTCTCAGTAACTCTATCAAAGAGTGGCGCTATAGTGTCAACTGTGGACTTGTAAGCCATCGCAGCACCCAGACTCAATAACATAGCAATCGACTTCCAAGGCTCACTCCAGTCTCTGAACCATCCATAAACGGTTGTTAGTATGTCAAAAGAGTTGTAGAGGGCTTGTACAAACACGTTATCCCATATCCACTGTAGCACATCACGTAAGGCTTCGTTCAATCTAGAGATGAGCCTTGATGGTATTGATACGACTTCATTATATAGTTCTTCGAAGAACTTCTGGACTGAGTCTAGAGGCCAAGGCCATCCCGTATCCATATATTTCTTTATGTCCTCAGCTTTAACCGGGGAGTTAAAGCTGACGTCTAATCCCGGTATGTCTATACTATCTAGTACTATAGATGAGAGGTCAAGGGTGAAAAAATCAAGAGACCCTAGGGGGTTCAACGAAAAACTCAACCTCTATATTACTCACTGGTATCGCGTATTTCCCAGCGTAGTCCAGCTTTACTAGTTCAATAAATTTCTGCTTGTCGTATTTATCAGTATCTATAAAGTAGACTTTGCTAAACCCATATTGGTCTTCAACCACGAAAACATACTGGTATGTTGTCTGCGTCATGCGTGGCTTAACAGTTATCACTATGACGTCTTTAACTCTTACTTTTAACATTTGCCTCAGACTCCTCCTCTTCTAGCCCCTCTTCAAACAGCTTTACAAGCTCCTGGGCTATAGCGAAGACCTTCTTTTCATCGCCTTTTGCAGCTGCTATTATTAGTTTCATTACGAGCTTGTTTAGCCTTCCGCTTACAGCCATGCCCATGGCTTTATTGCCCACCTCTCCTTATTAAATCCATGAATAGTCTTAGTATGTATCCTGTGATTGTTCCCAGCGCTGCACTTAAAGTTACTAGTACTGTTGAGTCTTCTCTGAAAATATACCAGTATGAGACCGCAAGTATTACCAGTGCTGTTACTGAGATGAAAATTACGAACGCCATAAGCGCGGGCGTCAATATTGTAGTTCTAGCTTCAGTACCGTTCATAGTATCACTCCTCAAGCTGTTTGCGTATGAATTCTTCATCCATTTTCTCTTTCACGTATTTGATCAATTTTGTTTTGCAGTCTTTGCACAGCAGTCTGTATAGTTCTTTCAAGTCTACTCTGATCTGGACTGACACTTCAACCACCACGCATATATATATGTTTTAAAATATTTAAATGTTAAGCGCTAAATCTCAGCTACTACTACTGTGCATTCACCTATCTGCCCGCTGTCTATGACACATGATATTCTATCGCCTGCATTGAGCTTAGCTATCACTGCCGAGACACTGTTAGACTCGTCTGCCGCACATGACAGTAGTGTATGCGTTGATCCAGCTATAGTAGCGACTATAGATGTGCCATAGCCTCCGACAACCGATGTTATACTTCTCACATATGCGTATATAATGTAAGATGTCTTCCCCACTGGGGCGGTGTAGAGAGTATATGAGACTGGTCCCAGCGCTGAGTATGATCTAACTATTTGAACACCGCGCTCTAGCAGAGTGGCTGGAGATACGGTGGGCTTGGCTACCTCCTGTATGTTAACGTTGAGTGTGATTGCTTGAGCAGATATGTTTACGTTTAATGTCGCTGCGCTCGATTGTATCGACACGGGGACTGTCACAGTGCTACTTTGAATTGATATCGGCACTACTACAGTAGATGCTACTCCAGCTATGTTGACGTTAAGAGTCACGGTACTCGACTGTATTGATATCGGGACTACTACGCTACTAGCTTTTATGTCCACAGGGACTGTAATTGATGAAGCTGATATAGCTATCTTAACGTTACCAGCTGTGTCAACCGGGCTAACTATAGATATATTTAACGTTACCGTAGAAGACGTTATTCTGACATCTAATGTTACCGTACTTGAGCTTATGCTGACAGGTATTGTTACGCTACTAGCTTTTATGTCCACGGGTAGATTCACAGCTGATGACTGTATTGATACTGCTAGTGTAACAGTGCTAGCTGTTATCCTAACATCTAGAGCTACGCTTGAAGCCTTAATGTCCACGGGAACGTTGATACTGCTAGCTGATATAGCTATCTTAACGTTACCAGCTGTGTCAACCGGGCTAACTATAGATATATTCAATGTGACTGTTGAAGCAGTAATTCTCACGTCTAACGCTACGGCACTACTTTGGATTGATATCGGTACTACTACGCTTGAAGCCTTAATGTCTACAGGTAGATTTACTGCTGATGACTGTATTGATACTGCTAGTGTAACTGTTGAAGCCCTTATTTCAACAGGCATGGTGATAGTTGAAGCTGTGATTCTAACATCTAATGTTATAGTGCTAGCCCGTATCTCTACTGGCACGTTAATTGTAGAAGCTGATATGCTGATTTTTACATTACCAGCTGTGTCTAGAGGTGAGACTATAGATATATTTAGTGTGACTGTTGAAGCAGTAATTCTCACGTCTAACGCTACGGCACTACTTTGGATTGA
>JAWAXJ010000173.1:0-3331 GCA_038896955.1 Desulfurococcaceae archaeon | reverse complement strand
TGCAAAGAGGACTGTGGAAGGTAGCGAGTTCATCAGCATCGTTGGTCATGAGAGCACTGCTAAAATGATGACAGAGTTATTGGGTGTCCCAATCCCGGTTAATCGCTCTATGGTTCAGCTTGAGCCCGGCGACATTGTACTCGTGTTTCAAATTATGGTTCGCTTACCCGAGGGTAAAGTGCTAACGTTAGAGGAACTTAAAGAGACGCCTCATGCATGGTATAAAGTCTACATTAGTGAACCATAATAAAAAATAGGAAAGGGAGATCTCTTCCCTCTCTTTCCTTTTTTACTGTTCTACTCTTCCCTCTTCAGTGCCCTCAAGCGATAAGTCTAATTCTATCGGTATCATGTAGTCAGCCACTTTGGCGTATCCCTTTCCCTTCCCTGTCAACTTCAATGCTCCCACATAGCGCTTTCCTGAGGGTGGTGGAGGTGGTGGAGCTTCTCCGTCAAGCAAACTCAACCCAAACTTATCGATTACGGGCTTTATTGGGCATACGACCGTGTGTGATATTGAACCCGCGAACAGTAATCCCACCAGGTTCATGTCCTTATCGAAGACTGCGGAACCTGAGTCTCCTGGGCTCCCGAAGGGATTGATGACCAAGATTTGGTTCTTGAAGTACGCTATGAACTCTCCGTAGTTCACACTGACAGTTGCGTTGGTAGAATACACTGGCCCCTTGGTTACCTCACTTGTCCTGCCTGACTTATGTAGCATCTCGTTCTCCTTTACGTCGTAACGTATCCCCTTCGCTTTACCTAAACCGAGTTGCTCATTCTTATATGGAATTCCTGCGTCAACTTTGGCTATTGCGGCGTCCACCTCATTCCAACCTGACTCTGCTATTGGGATCCAATCCTTTAGTTTAGCCACGGTGTCCTTCTCTATTGTGCCACCATCATAACGACCGGGCTGCAGTATTGGATCTCCCTTCGCTGCCCTGGATTTCTTATCTGAGCTCGAGTTAGCTAATACGTGGTTATTCGAGAGTATTACCACGTCTCCATCCTTGTCCTTCATTAATATGCCTAGTGTTCCCGCCGTTATCTTGTAGTGGCCTATTGAAATGCCTCCTAAGATTGGACGATATCTACCCGTTCTCTCCTGTGGTTGAACTGCCCCCTTTTTCAGTAAAGGGACGAATTCCCCCGTGATTATGACCTTCCATCCTCTATCCTCAAACATTTTCATTTCCGACATTGGCAACATTTCCTTGAGCATGATGTAGCGAATGCCATCTTTTATGAAAGTACCTACGACACCTGGAATAAGCAGGATCTCCTTCTCCAAGTCCTCACTCAATCTATCACCACCTCCCTCATCGCTCTATATGTCCTCCTCAACATCATCAATTCTTGCTGTCCTTGGTTCAGCATGAATATCGAGATCGCTAGCGATAGCAGTGCTTGTACCATTCTTTCATCCAGTAAACCTAGCATGAAAAGAGTGAACGCACACAGTAGTGCTACACCCAAAGCCAGCTTCAACACCACTAACACTAAGCGGGTAAGCATAGTCATCCCTCCACCATCAAATAATGTTCGTCACGCATCTCCACTCCTAACTTCTCCGCTAGCTTCTGTGCAACTAATAGTTTGTCCTCCCTCGGCAGCGGACTATCTCTGATGTAAAGTAAATACTGCTTGAATATTATCTCCTTATCCAAACCCATGCTACACCGCCCCCGCTTTCACTAAGTCCTCTGGTCTTACCTCACGTCCGTACTTTGCTGCCATCTCCATTACCATTCTCCTCTTCTCATCTTTGGAGAGAGCAGCTATTGAGATAGTTACTAGGAGAGCCTCCCACTCAGACTCACTTATCGAGGCCATATCACTCACCTCCTCTTCCTAACTCAATCTGCTAAATAAACTTAACACTGACGTGAAGTCAGAGCCCAATAAGAGCATAATGATGACTAACGCCAGCATCTCATACGGATACCAGTAACCTCTCTCCTTCCCCGCTTTGTAGAAGCTTGGTGCCTTCAACAATATCGACTTGATCCAGTCCGGTAGAATTGCTGTAATAGATCTCGATAACCCTAGGTTCGTCCAATCCGTCAATACGGCTTGGTAATAGTATGGATCCTTCGACGGCTGCAGATACGTATTGTAATGCTTGACTGTGACTTCATCCACCTGTCTTCGTGACGGTGTCACCAGCTTCCTTATCGTGTCCACTCTTGAACCATTCGGTAATGGGTAAGCGAAAGCCGTAGTTAAGCCTGTTCCTCCCGTTGCTGTGTCTACTATCTGCCTATCGATTTGTAACGTGAGCGGATAATACTTCATTGCGTCAATATACGTTAAGTAGGCCCTCATCAACTCAGGATCCTCTATGTCTATGTATTTATGCTCGTTTCTGAAACGATCGATTGCTTCATGAGTCTCCGCTGCTAGCCTAGTCACTGCTATACTGTTCAATAATGCAGCTAATGAGGGATCCTTCCCTCTTATTGTAGCCTTGTAGCCCTCTACCACCGTTTTGTATGTCTCAACCATTGTCCTCAATGTATCGTAAACACCTAGCTCCGTATAATGCTCCCTATGTTGAGCTAAGGTCTCCTCCATCTGCCTTATCACCGTCACCGCATTTCCTAGAAGCTGTACTGCCGTCCTATAATCTCCAGCGTAGTAGGCAGTACGGAGAGCATCAATGGTTGTGTCGTAGTTCATCGACAGTGTCCTTATCTCATCCCACTCCCTGTCCTTCTGTAGCGATTTCTCGGTCTCTATCGCTTTCAACATATTCGTGGCCTGCGTCTTCGTTGAGATAGCGTTCCATGACAAAGGCTCGGCTAACTGTCCTCCTATTGCACCACCAATTAGGGCTCCTGAGATCCTGCTCAATCCAGAAACGGTGTTATAAACCGCTGGATTCATAGCCTCCTTCCCCAATATGCCTAAACGTGAGAGAAGCGTAGGTGCCTTTCCTAGCAACCCGTAACCTAGAGCCATTCCAATAAGTGACCCAATTGTCTGCGAATATGATCCTATTCCGGCAAGTGAGGCCACGTCCCTCAACCATTCCTCATCCTTCTCCGTTAATTCCTTGAAACCGAAAACCGTTAGTAGCTTGTTCACGCCATCCACTAAGTAATCCAGGGGCTGTCTCACGTTGAACGTGTTTGCTATCCACTGATCCACTGCGTTAGCTACGCTTCCTATTCCTGATGTTATCCAGTTCCAGAAATCCAACGCATCTCCCACAGTGGCTCCTGGTGTCGTTGGATACGGTAGCCTTCTCAATACCGATAGTACGTCCATGCCCTGCCACACTTGAGGTATCAACGTCGGATCTCCCAATTGCTCCGCTATCCTC
>JAWAXJ010000172.1:0-3336 GCA_038896955.1 Desulfurococcaceae archaeon | reverse complement strand
CATGAACCCGTATCTTCCACCGAATCTCCTGATGGCGTAGGATATTTCGCCTAGAAGCGACTCGTGGAAGTCCATAACCTCAACTCCAGCACTCATTATACCAGCTGTGATAGCTCTTTTGAACATTCTAGAAACCGGTGAAGCGTCTCTTCCACTGATAACCAAGCTTCCTGCTCCAGCGAGTTTACCCAGCGCAGCTCCTAGTCTAACGGCTTTTTCTAGTGTTAGGTCTCTGAAGGGTTTACCCTTTATGTGCATAGGGTGACACCTCGCTACATGGTTCAAGGGATTTATTGTAGAGGTCGAGAGTTACACTACACCCTGTTCCAACAATCGATGATACTATCTTGACGGTTTGTTTTAACACAGCGTTGTTCATGATGATCGAGTCGTACACCTGGGCTCCTTCCTCCACGACGGTGTTGTGCCATACAACACTGTACATTAATCTTGAACCCCTCTTAACAACAGCTCCGTTCTCGAGTACCACGTAGGGTCCAACGACAGCACCCTGCTCTACCACCACGTTTCTACCTATGAACACTGGTGGATACAAGGTACCCTCAACCTCAGCATTCTTGGCGAGGTAAACACCAGCTGAAACACTCTCGCCTCTCGGAGCCCAGTTCTTCACTTTCCCGCTCAGAAAATCCCACAAGGCCTCCTTGTAAACAGAGGGTCTACCGATATCGTTCCAGTAAGTGTTCTCGGGTGCTATCCATCCGTAAATTCTGTACCCAGCTTCCAGCAGGTATGGGAAAACATGCCTACCGAAGTCCATTAAACCCTGGTTACTCGCGAGTATATCGAGTATCTCTTTCTTGAACGCGTATATACCAGCATTTACCAGGTTGCTATATAGGGATGAACCCTTAACCCGGTAGTGCGCTAGCGTTAGTAGATAAACCTCTAGAGATCGAGGTTTCTCCGTGAAAAGGCTTATGAAACCGTTTTCATCGACGTACACTAAACCGTACGGTAATGGATTGTCAACCTGCTTGAGAGCAATGGAAGCTAATACACCCTTATCCCGATGCGCCTTAAAGAACTGGTTGAACGGTATATCGGTGACCACATCACCCATTGACACGATGAAATCCGTTTTCAAGTGGTCAGCAACAAGCCTAACAGCATCAGCGGTATCCTTAGAGTTCAATAGCAGAGGTTTAACACCGGGTTTGTTCTTAAAGTACTCAACTATTTGCTCACCAAGGTACTTAGCAGTTATAATAACATCTTTGAAGCCTTCTCTCAGAAGCTTATCTACAATGTACTCTACAAGTGGAGAACCAGCGAAAGGTATTAGAGGCTTAGGTACCACTCTTGTTAAAGGATAGAGCCTTGAGCCAACACCGCCCGCTAGTACCACGGCTAGAACCAAGCTTTACCTCCATGGTATCAATATAATGCGAACTAGAATAAATAGAGTTAACAATTAGTTTACCAACTGGTTTTGAACTTAAAGTGGGCACCCGGAATAGCATGGTTTACTACCACTATTGTGCTCCCAGAGGAGATCTTCAAAAGCGTTCTCCAGGAAGTAGTCAGCATTCAATGGATTCTTCACAGTTCTGCGAGTACAGCCTTCGTCATCCTAGTAGAACTTATTGAAGCAAGGCACTTTATATACGTTGAAGGATTTAGACATGTAAGGTACATAGTTTGTAGGTTTTTAAGGGATCTTACAAACTTACATGTATGGTGGTATTTGTGACCAGTCTCAAGGATGAAGTAGAGAAGGTAAAGAGCGCGATCGAAGAAGCCGTTAGTGAAGCTATACAAGCACTTGATGATATTAAAAGAGAGGTTTCCACGTTCCTAATACATCCGAGAAGAGTTATGAAATTCTATAGAGAATTAGAGCACATCGTTGAATCTCTTGAAAGCGATCTACTGAGAGCTAGAGAGAAACTTAGAGAATTGCGTAGTGAAGCTGAAAAATCTCGTGATAAAGAAGCTCTTGATGCTATTAGAGATTTGGAGGAGAGAACAAATCATCTCATAAAGGAATTCAGTGGGAAGTTTGAAGAACTCGTAAAGTACGTTGAGGGAGTCCATCCGAGACCCAGGTTCAGGAGAGGTCACTACTGGGTAGCTTTGACGATGCTACCTCGAAGACTAGCGAGAATACTGAGTGAAGAAGTAGAAGGAATAGCCAGGCAAATCGAGGAAACCGTTGAACGAAGCATAGAGGAGGCCAGAAGAACACTGGAAACAGCAACAACGGTTGTATCATCGATTAGACTACGAGAAGAAGACGCTAGAATAATAGACGAGCTCGTGGACGCTGGCATATTCAGAAGCAGAAGCGAAGCAGTAGCGTTCTTTACGCATAAAGGTATTGAAGCCTCGAGAGAGTGGCTTGAAAAAGTCAAAGAGCAGATTGAGAGGATAAAAGAGCTAAGAGACGAAGTCAGAAGAGAGCTGGAGAAAAGCGAGAAGAAGCAGTGATTCTAGGGTTTCCCCAGGGAATTAGCTTCAACCAACTTTGTTCGAGCTTGGTTGTTCAGACCAGTGTTCTCACCGGGTTTAACGCATAGTAGTGCATAGGACTGAAGGAACTTGCTTCATATGCGAGCACTTGCAACAAAGATGCATAGATCGATCTTTCTTTTAACCTAGCTCTTCTCTCAGCACCCCCGATCATCTTTGCTATTTACAACTTTTCGCTAGGAGCCAGGTCTCTGATCGCACCCCTAGAACAAACCGAGCCCCTGTAGTAGCCTCCTAAACTCGAGTAAGAGATCATTAGTAAGCAGTTGTGTAGTGATTTCCTTTTTCCTAACTCTGTTCTCGGATTTCGGGAAATGGCAATACGAAGAGATAGGTTCAGATGTTATGGATTAAAATGAGTAACGTTCATTGAGGTTTGAGCGTTTTTTAACTAGTACATATCTATTCATACTTGTAAGAATGGTATAGGTGGTTACTTATTGAAGCCCCTGGTGAAAATAAAACCAGGCTCACCGGATTCGAAGTCGAGGTTTTGGATTGAAGAACACTACAAGTACGTTGCAACAACAACTCATGACCCGGAGAACTTGCCACTTGTTGTAGAAAGAGGGGAAGGTGTTTGGCTAATAGATGTTGATGGCAACAGGTACCTTGATTTCTCAAGTGGTATTAGCGTTTGTAATCTCGGGTATCCAACACACCCTGAGGTTAAGAAAGCTGTGATAGAACAACTCGAGAAGATCGCTCACGCGGCTGGAACAGACTTCTTCAACCCCTACCAGGTTGAACTAGCCAAGAAGCTAGCTACAATTGCTCCTGGGAATATGCCGAGAAAAGTGTTCTTCTCGAACAGCGGCACGGAAGCCAACGAAGCTGCTATAA
>JAWAXJ010000171.1:0-3398 GCA_038896955.1 Desulfurococcaceae archaeon | reverse complement strand
AAAGCGCTGGTTGCGACCTTCGGGTTCGACATAGACTTCGTGCTGAGGAAGCTGGCGAGCAGAGATTACGAAACAGTACTACTGCTATCGCTTAAAACAAGCGAAGAAGCACAGAGAAAAGTCGAGAAAGCCTACAGCACGCTCAAGATAGTCTGCGAATCCCTCAAGGTAACCTGCGAACACAGACCACTGGAGCCAGGGGGGATTGCGAGAAGCGTTCTCAGCCTCCTCAAGGAGATCACCGAGAAATCCAGCAGCGTTGAGCTCTTCCTAACCGGGGGTCCAAGAATACTCGTTGCAACAACACTACTCTCAGCACTCCTACTGCCCAAGCACCTAGCGGAGAAGATCAACGTTGTCATTGAAGGAGAAGGCTTCGAGTGCGAAACCACGATAAACCTGTCGAAGTACCAGGAACTGGTGAAACTCGATGATAGAGACATGAGAATACTACTCGAGCTGCAAGCACGAGGCCCTCAAAGACTCGGAGAACTGGAAAGGTACACCGAGATACCGCGATCAACCCTCTTCAGACGCCTCGAGGAACTAACCACGAAGAAGCTGGTGAAAAAAGAAGATGACAGGTACGTGGCCGAAGAATTCATTAAGACCTTCTGCGAGGATGTACCATTAGAGATCCTACCTCCATGATTCCCCGGCTCGCGGAACTTATCAGTTCATGGAATTACAGCGAGAAACCTTCCACGTTCCAAGTCATGGAATTCATTCCGAATCCTGAAACGCTTAAAAACCCCTGGTGCAATACTAGTATTACGGGTGAGGTGGTTGAAGGAGCTCGTGGAGATCCTAGGGTTCCTCGGTGCGCTGAGGAACTTCGGCTACATAGACAGGTTGGGAAACGCTGTTGACGAGGTGACGGTTGAGGAAGCTATAAGAGATGCCATAAGAGCGTACTTATCCCAGTGCGGTGAAAACCCTGAAGCCTGCGTTGAGATCAACGAAAACGTTGGAGTTAAGTGTGTCCAGCTGGATCCATCAGCTCTCGAGCGATCCGTAGGTGCCCTGCTCGCCAGAATAAGGCAAAGTAAGGTTGAACTGCTGAAGACGTCGCGCAGTATAGCACTAGAAGCCTACGCAGCTATTCCACGCATAAGGGAGAACCAGAAGTGCACTCCGAAGAGGTGAAAGAATGAACATCACTCTATCCCTCTCGGTTAGAGTACTGGTGAACGCAGAAGCGCTCAACATGGCTGAATCGGTTGGAAACTACACGAGGCATAGGAAAGCACCAATAGTCTTCGCCACCAGCGACGGCTACACAGTGGTGTACGCTCCAGCTGTAAGCGGCGAAGCCCTCGCTCACGGTTACCAGCAGCTCCTCGTGCAGATAGCGAAGAGCAGAGGACTCCCAGTTACATCAATGGATGAACAAGGGTACTTCCTCAAGTTCTCTAGCACAGGAATCCTGGACAACTGGTACCCAGAACTACAGAAGTACGCTGGATCAAGCAAAGTATCAGAGTGGGCCGAAAATGCCAGCCTCGAAGACCTGGAGAAGGCGTTTCTAAAAACCAGCGTTGTCGCCGACATAGGAGGGTTCATGCTGGCTGAGAGACTACTGAGGAGAACCTCAGCCGTAAGGTTCAGCTACATGGTACCTACGCTTGACGCCTTGGAGGCCGGTGGAGTATCCCTTACTCCTCAGCTACACGTGCGATACGCACCTCCGGAGCTTGTGCGAAGGCAGGAGGAGGAAAGGGGTCAACAAGCATTGTTCTACGTTGAGAGTGGTAGCGCGCTATACACGTTCACCGCTGAGCTCGTTGCGTCCGACATCGCAAGGCTCTTCTACGCAAAGCAGCAGGATCCACAGCTTGCACAGGAGAGAGTAAAGAGGGTGGAAGCAGCCGTTGACGCGCTCATAGCCATGGTCGACGGACTCTTGTTCGGAGCCAAGAGGTCCAGGTACACGCCCCTGTGGAAGGTCAAGAGCATCGTGGTATCAGTGAGCAAGGGTCCAATAGAGTTCCTGGTTTCACCCGGTGTATCGAGAAGCTACGTTAAGGAGACATACGACAGAGCCGTTGCCCTGGTGAAGGGCATTCCAGAGCAAACGGTGAACATATACACGTACATAGACGAAAACATCGAGGAACCAAGCGTAAAAGCGGATGTTAAGAACGTAACCTACACCAAGGTTCAAAACCACACGGAAGCACTCCTCGAAGCAAAGAGAAAGCTGATGAACCTGATATCTATTCTACAGATGGCTCAGTGAGAGGTGTCTTTTTTTCATGCCTCTCCTTCGCGCCTTCTACTCTCAGGTTGAGCTCTCCTGGGGGTTCACGGTTAGGCAGAAAGGTACTAGTGCCGCACAGCCGGCTCTCATACTACCCCCTCCAACCACGGTGGTTGGAGCCTTCGCGTACCCTCTCCTAAGGTTGCTGGACGTGGACGTTAGTAGCTCCAAGAAGGAGTTTCACGAGAATGAGTTCAGACTGATAACACCGGTTCTTAAACACCTCCTGGAGAGCACAAAGGTCGCCTCTGCATCCTTGTACGCTGGTGGAGAAAAAAGCGTTGGATTGGCCGCGCACCAGGAGATAGGAAAACTCGTTACAGCTCCTTACAGAAGTGGAGGAAGCTGGGAAAGAGCGAAGAAGACGAAACCGTTCACCGATGAGTTCTACGAGAGTGGTGTTACTCAGGCTTTAGCGGTACAAGCGGTTGGAGCAACCTACGGTCCAGGTGCTGTGCTGGAGCTTCTTTGGGTGTTCGACGCCGAGAAGCTCGCAAAATCCCTCGATGTAAAGATCGATGCACTCGACAAAGCGGCCGAGAAAGCCGTTCACGGAGTAGTGAGAGTAGGAAGCAAAGAGGGGCTGGTTGCTGTGCTCAACGATAGTGCTTTGTATGAGAAAAACGTTGTGCAGATCAACGCTGGAGTCATAGGAACAAGGTTCTACGTGGAGAAGAAGTGCGTTGAGCCTATAGAGAGACACGCTGTCGCAGAGATCACCATGTGGGACCTCACAGGTAAAACAGCTCTCTTCTACGTGCCTGCCTACTTAGGGTCAAACAACGTTCTCACACCACTGCCCAAAGGGTACACACCTAACTTCATACTTCTAGAACCTTGTAAAGCGTACAAGCTATCGAACAACGCTGTGGGTGTTGGTGTATGAGCACGATCACAATAGAGCTCTTAGATGCGAACTCTATAGGTAGGTACTATCAGCTAGCCGCTTTATCCACGGGATACATACAACCGCAGATCCCATCAACTCTCAGAAATAAACTGGAAAAGGGAGTAGAGCAAGGGGTTCTACAGCTCGATATGAATGAGGTTCAACTGCTGTTCAACTCCGTAGCAGACTACTTAGATAACCACGTTTGTAAAACTAAAGCCAATTACAGTCCCATACTCTACACAGCAG
>JAWAXJ010000170.1:0-3398 GCA_038896955.1 Desulfurococcaceae archaeon | reverse complement strand
GCACTTGAATAATCCTCTGTACACTCTTCTATGGTCTTGGTTCTTCACTCTACATAGTGGGCAGGTAGTGGATGTATTTTCTTCGCTGACAAGCTCTACCTTGATGCCGTACTCTTCTCCAACTTCGGCAATCCTCATCAGCAGATACCTATACGTCCATATATGAACCACTTCGAAATTGATTTTAGAGCCTTTATCGCTGTTTTGAGCTATGTACTTGGGATAACCGATCAGTACTTTTGATACTCCTCTCCAGTACAGCCACTCCACGGTGTTCCTCACAGCCCAGTTGCTATAGTTCTTCACCTGCCTCCTCCACTTCTTGTACATTCTCCTAAGCCTCCTGGAGGTCTTTAACCCATATTTGTTCAGGGTTGACTGGTAGTCCGCTATCTTCTTCCTCCAGTAGAAGCTAGTGCTCTTCAAAGGTCTACCCGAAGCGAGTAGAGCAGAACCATCCTCCACATAAACAGCAAGAAGATTATTGATACCGATATCTACTCCAGCAACTTTATCTCCTAAAGGATTTGCTGGAACCTTGAACCATCTCCCCTTAACCAGCTTCTCAGATACCTCGAACACTACATGTATGTGCCACTTCCTTGTATCGCTGTCGTAGTGTACCTCGGCTCTACCCTGCTCACCTTTAACGTTTACTCTACCAATGTATCTCACCTTGATGCTTCCAATAGCCCCCAACCCCTTAAACACAATGTATTCTCCATCGAACCTGTACTGGTCCTTCCTGAGAACACACCACAGCTCTCTCGACCCACCTTTCTTCCTGTAGCCAGGCGGATTCACCTTCCTTATGAACGGTGGTAGCTTTCCTTCCTTCTTCAGTTTCAGTAGTGAAAAGAAGCTTCTCCAAGCTTCATCGTTCTTGTTCAGGATCTGCTGAGCTGTAGCTGAACCTATCAATACCTTATACTTCTCGTAGAACTCTCTATACGTTGCTCTCAGGTCTACTCTCTTCTCCTCGAAGAACATTCTCCTCCTAGTGTAGTTGACTTCGTTCCATAGCTTAGCTGATAGTGAGCAAAGTAGCTTGAGCTTATTCTCCGACTCTCTATCTGGTGCTAATCTCAGTACTAGTGTTCTCCTCACTCCTCCTTCACCCACTGCTCCTCCACGTACCTCTTGACAACATCTGCTGACACACTACCAACTGTTGCTACAAAGTAGCTCCTAGACCATAGCTTACCTCTGGCACCAGTCTTCAGCTCCGGGAACCTCTGCAGTATTCTCCTAGCGCTCTTACCTTTGAGGTAGTTCACCACGTAGGCTGGGGACAGCCGTGGAGGGCATGAGCAAAACACGTGAACATGGTCCGGTAGCACCTCGATAGCTACAGGTTCACAGCCAAGCTCAAGAAGTATCTGCTTCAGCACCTCTCTAGCGTATTCAGCAACACCGCCCACCAAAATATCCCTACGGTACTTAGGAATCCACACGAAGTGGTAGCCACACCAGTACTTAGCATGCCTAGTGCTCCTAAACTCAAACCACGTCTGGGAGTCGCCCTCCACGGCTACCCCAAGAACACATTAAAGAATACAGAGCTTATAAACCTTACCACGTAATTTTACTAACTTAGTAAATTTACTAACTTAGTAAAATTACTAAGTTCATTTGCTTAGTAAAATTACTAAGTTAGGCTCTCCTAACAAATCCAAGCACTTCTCCAGCTCTAGGTATTCTCGAGATGCTTTCAGCGCTGGATCCTAGGTAGAACTGGACCGTTGTATCAAACCTGGAGTGCCTAGCTAAGTATTTGCTGACTACGTCTAGTGGCACTCCCCTCTCCCTCAAGCTCGTTATCCTCGAGTGCCTTAAGATATGTACCCTCAGCCTCCTACCCCTAGGCTCTATTCCAGCCCTCACGCAGTCCCTCTTAAACCCCATCTCAACAGCCCTCCCAGTTATCTCAAAGAGCCTATCCTTCCCTAGGAAATCCCTGTACTTTAGCATCATTTCCTTAATCCAAGGCTCAACCTCATAGGTCGCCCTCTCCTCCCTCCTCTTCTTAAGTATTCTGAAGGTTATCGTCCCCCTCTCCAGATCTATGTCATTCCAGGTCAGCGCTAGGACCTCTCCGAGGCGTCTAGCGTATGAGTACATGATACTGTAGATCAACTTCCTAACGGGATTTACGGTGTTAATTATCAGCTTTGAGACTTCTTCATCCGTCAAGTAATCTACTTTGCCGGCCCCCGCTGGCGGCAGCCTCTTCTTCAGCAGCTTCAACTTCCTGTCATCGACCTCGATCATCATTAAGTCGAAGTAGCTCAACACGTCGTACGCGTACGCTCTAACAGTGCTCGAGCTGTAGCCTTCCTCAATCAGCTCATCAATCCACGCGCTCAGAGACTCAACGCTCGGCTCAAAACCCTTCTCTTCGAGGAACCTCTCGTACAATCCGAGGACAAGCAGTTTCCTCCTAACACTGGGCTCTGGGTAAATACTCCTAGCCCTTAGCTCGAAGGTCCTGAGGTCCAGCTTGCTCACGCTCCTCACCGCTGAAGAGCTTACGAGCTAGAGAGCTCATCCGAAGACGTCTCAAGATCTATCGTTTCCATCTCAATCCCATTAGCTCCCCAAGCCTCTGCTTTATCATCCTCCTCTCATCATTAGTGAAAGCCCTATTGAATTCACTTAGGAAGTAGTCCTTAACTGAATCTCCATATACTAGGACCTTCGTCAGTAGCTCTACACATATAGCCCTCTTTCCATCCTCCCTTATTACGGCGCACACTTTGCGCGCAGTCTCACGAGCCATTAATTCAATCATTAAACCACCTCATCACTCAACTCCTAAATCCCTAAGCCTATCCTTAATTATCCTCCTGGAATCCATTGAGAGCTCACTCAGTGCTTCTAACCCCTCTCCTGCAACGAGTATTCTGTGCAGTATCGCTCTACACTTGCCTCTCTCTCTATCATCTACTGATCCACATATATCTTCAACTATCTCCCTGACCATCAAGACCTTAATTTCCTCATCCTCGCTCACTTTAGCCCAACCTCCTCAAGAATCCCAAGTGGTTCACCAGAACATGTTTTAGTGGAAAAAAATATATTTTAATAACTCAATTACGGTGCTTGCTACATTGCTTCGAATGCTGCCTTCATGTTGGCATTGCTTCGAATGCTGCCTTCATGTTGGCGTAGAGCTTATCAAATACTCTCTCACACTTACTCTTATCAATTCCTAGGTAGTTGCAGACTTTGGTTGCGTACTTTGCTTTTGCAATTTCCTTCGCCATTATATCACCGTATAGTAGTTTAATGTTGGGAACCTAATATTATTTTGTGCTACAGGTTAATCAAATTCTTCATAGCTCTTCCTCATTCCCTCAATCATTCTCACTATCATTCTAACTGACTTCGCTATGTTC
>JAWAXJ010000169.1:0-3399 GCA_038896955.1 Desulfurococcaceae archaeon | reverse complement strand
GGTAACAGTCATCATACCAACCTACAACGAGTCTAAGCTCATAAAAGAGAAGCTAAACAACATCTACGAACAGGACTACCCGAAGGAACTAATAGAGATAGTAGTGGTAGACTCAGCCAGCACAGACGGAACCCCGAAGCTAGTCGAGGAGTGGGCCTCTAGACACAAAGACATCGAGCTTAAGCTAGTTGTCGAAAACGAGAGGAGAGGTAAGGCATTCGCGTTAAACAACGCCCTGAGATACGCAAGCGGTGAGGTAGTAGTGATAGCCGACGCCGACGCACTATGGCCTAGAGATGCTCTAACCAAGGCAGTTAAGTGGCTCTCAAACCCTCTAGTTGGAGCTGTCTCATGTCTGAAAAAGCCGCTGAGTTCAGGCACGACCGGTATAGAGGCAGGCTATAGACAGTACTACAACGTCTTGAGAGTTGCTGAGAGCAAAGCCTACTCTACCCCAATATTCCACGGAGAACTAGCAGCCTTCAAGAAAGACCTGCTGGAAAAAGTAGGAGGGTTCCCCACCGACGTAGGAGCAGACGACAGCCACACAGCTACCAAGATAGCTCTAATGGGCTTTAGAGCAATAATACCCGATGACCTCTGGGTTGAGGAGATGGTTCCAAATGAAAAGTACTTCTCGTGGAGAGTTAGAAGAGCCCAGCACCTAATACAACACTTTACGAAAACTTTGAGGACTGGAATGGTCAATAAGAAGTTTAAGTGGATCCTGCTAGCTGAAAGCTATCTACACCTAGTAAATCCGTGGATCTTAGCCATAGCAACAACACTGCTCATAACATCATCAATCGCATGCCAAAGCTTACTATCGTTGATCACTCTAGCACTGGGACTCTCACTACTAGCGCTAAAACCCTACAGAACGTGGATAGCAACGCAGCTATGCCTAATAGTAGGAGCAGTCAGGAACCTCTATACTAAGGAAATAGTTTGGGCGAAACAAATTAAATAAGCGTCTAAAATGACTTCCTTTTCTATTACAGCAGGTCATCTTTCGTACTTTTCGCTGCGCGGTTCTAAGTAGTCTGCTTTGTAGGAGGAGCTTTCAGAAGATGCTAAATAAGTTGCATGCGGTGAGTTAACTGAATATGTCTATGGAGGAGGTTGAGATCCTGCGAGGAAGGGCTAAAACCTTCCTAAAGTACGCTAAAGAGGCTTTGGAGCGTGGAGACTTCGACTTTGCCTGCTTCTCAAGCGAGCAGGCGGCTCAGCTCTTCGTAAAGTCTGTAATACTAGAGTTGGTAGGTGAGGTTCCTAGGCTGCATCGGGTAAGAGAACTTCTCTACTTATTGAGTAGGTCGGTGCCTGAGGTGGAAAAGCCGATAACGAAGTTTATTGAGGAGAATAGAGAGGGGCTGAGGGCTCTCGACGACGCTTACATAGCCTCTAGATATATGCCCTACACGTACACACGTGAGGATGCTGAGACCCTCGTTAGACTGGCTGAGAATTTAATCGAGCTTTTAAGTAGGGTGTCGAGGAAGTGCAAGCACTAGAGAGGTACTACAAGGCTAAGTACGAGAGGTTTAAGGCCCTTTTGAAGTGGAGAGATCAGCTGCCAGAACTTTTAGAAGCTGCTAGGAGCGTCCTGCCGGATGCGGAGGTATACGTCTTCGGAAGCGCTCTGAGAAACGAGCTCACGGCTAACAGCGACGTGGATATACTGGTGGTATCCGATAAGGCTACAGGTTCACAACGCCATAAGCTAGCTGTAGCCATAGAGGAGAAGCTGAGAAACCCATTCATATTCGAAATACATTTGACAACGAAGGAAAAGCTATCTTGGTACAAAAAGCACGCGAAAGAACTAGTTCCTGCAGAGCAGCTCATTCAAGAGGTCAACGAGGGAGATGCGAGGACTAAGCAGAGCCCCACTCGATTTTAAGGGTCCCCTGGAAGTTCGGCGATAGACGCGGCATGAACAGGGCCTACGTGAAGAGGCTTGTCTCGGATATCGAGGGGAATCTATCGAAGCCATTCTCCGCTACACGTCGAGACCCTACGAGAGCATGGGTGAGGCCGAGAGGTATACTGAGCTTCAGGCACTACGTACTGACCAGGGGCGAAGTGCTCCTGGAGAAGAGGTCGGGACTCTACGAAGCACCGATAATGAGAACGCTAGACGAGCTGGCAGTCCTGAAAAGCGAGGAGACCATACTCTGAGGCTCCTAGCAAAGAAGTAGCCCGGCTCTTCAAGCGATGAGAGCTCTCTTCGTGGTTCCGCGCTACTATCCTCACATCGGCGGAGTCGAGTACGTTGTTAAATCGGTAGCCGAAAGGCTTGCTGGGAGAGGACACGAGGTCACAATACTCTGCGGTGAGCCAGGTATCGATAACCCCAGAGAAGAGTGGACCAACAATGTTCGCGTAGTTAGGTGGCCTATATGGGCTCCTGGAGATGCTTACTACTTCCCGAGGATGAGGAGAGCCCTCGAGCGCTGGCTTCTGGATACAGCTAGGGAGAGCGATGTAGTGCACTTCCACAGTATTCACAGCGTGTTCACGGTGTATTCTCTAAGTGTTTTGAGGAACAGTGGTGTACACAGGGTTTTAACTCCTCATTACCATGGTACTGGGCACACTTTCTTCAGGAGAACCTTGTGGGTGATCTGGAGAAGGTACGTTGGGAGAGCGTTGGCGAGCGTTGACGTTGTTCACTCGGTTTCAAGTCACGAGGAGCAACTACTAGTAAGGGACTTCAGGGTTAAACCTGTTGTTGTAGAGCACGGTGTCGAGGAGTGGATCCTGGAGGTACCTTGGAATCCCTCAGGCTACGCTATGTACAGTGGAAGAATCGAGAAATACAAGAACGTCCACAGACTAGCGAACATCGTAAAGTACTTAAACGAAATGGGTTTAAGCCTAGAGCTGAAGATCTTCGGGGAGGGAAGCTTCAAGCAAAAGCTCAAGCACTACCTCGACAAACTCGGAGTCAACTACGAGCTCAAACCCCCACAACGTTACGATGGGTACATAAACTACCTCTCAAGAGCCAGCTTCTTCGGACTACTCTCAGAGAGAGAAGCCTTTGGACAAACGGTAAACGAAGCAAACGCTGTAGGTGTACCCGTGGTAATCGCTGAACCCTGGGGATTGAACTTCAAGAAGAGAACCAGAACTTTTATAGTAAATCTAGGCATGAGCGATGAAGAGATAGCCAAGGAAGTAGCTGCTTTCCTGGAGGAAGCCGGAAAACAACCCAAGCCCCAGGTTCCAAGCTGGAGCCAAGTAGTAGACCTCTACATTAAAACTCTTTATAGTTAGTAACCAGGCTTACCTCAGGGAGACCTCTTAACGTTCAGCTCTAGGTTCGCCAGTAGCCGCCTAGTCCAAGGTTAGCACGTTATTGCTAGTGCACTACCATTCACTAAGCCGGAGGCT
>JAWAXJ010000168.1:0-3409 GCA_038896955.1 Desulfurococcaceae archaeon | reverse complement strand
AGGGGTTTGCCATGATTGACTTAGTAACCAGAACTCTCTTTGCTTCACCACCCGATAGTTCGAAGAAGTACCGGTCGAGCAACCTGTAGATGCCGGTTGCTTCAACTGCTTTAACTAAAGCTTGCTTAGCTATCCTGATCTCTCCGTGAACCCTGAGCGAGTAAGCTAGCAGGTCGTCTCTCACAATGGGCTCTGTGAAGTATAGGTAGGGGTTTTGACCAATGATGTGAATTACCTTGAAAACATCCTCTGGTTCAAGGTTCTTCAAGTTTCTACCATCTACTAGTACTTCGCCCCTGGATTCACCACCGTAAACTAGTTCACCCACACCCGTTACTGCTCTTACCAGCGTTGTTTTACCCGACCCTGTTTCTCCTATGATCAGCACGTGCTCTCCTTTCTCGATAACGAGATCCACTCCTCTGAGAACCCAGTTACCTCCCGGGTACCTGAACCACAGGTGTTTTACTTCAACAACCGGTTTGCTGTTCATCTCAGTATGCCTGTTCTGGTTAAAACCCTGTAAACACGTATGGAAAGAGGTGATACTATTAAGGCTATCGTTAGGTTAAATATTACTGAGTGTGGCAGTACGAAGCTTACGGTAAACTCGTAAGCTTGTTCAAAGCTCTCTATACCTGGATACTTGACAAATAAGAGCCAGTGGGGTGTGACGAGGTAATTGGCCAAAGACATTATTGCAACGCGCGATACGGTTGCAACGGCTACGGCTATCATGGTAGCATCGCTACGCTTTCCATGAAGTTTCCTAAAAGTCAATGCAAGAGGTGTAAAAGTTGATAGTTCAGCTAAGCACTTCATTGCCATACCAATAGAGTTCGTGCCCAAGGCTACGGGTATAGTAAAGTATATTGGAAGAACACTATAAGCAGCACGAAGGTTCATAAACGCTATTACGGCTAGTGGAACACCTGATGCATCGTACTTTAAGAATGGTGCTGGTGGGTATGGGAGCTCGAAAAACCTCAAAATAACAGCTAGTGCTGTTAGCGCTGCTACAAGGTACAACACGGGGGTAAACCTATTCATGGTATTCACCTCCCGAGGTTCCGACTGAGAGAAAATCTTAAAAGCCAGATGGCACCGATAGCATTATAACACCCTGCCACCATAGATGTATTGATCCACGGTGTACAGCTTTGAATGATTACTTGGAGTTTCTCAGGTCCAGAAGGAGTATTAGGAAATTCAAGGATCAACCCCCTCCGCTTGAGGAAGTGCTCAAAGCTATAGACGTAGCGAGATTTGCTCCGAGTGCTAAGAACGCTCAACCATGGAGGTTCATTTTGGTCAAGGATCCCGATGTGAAGAGTAAACTGAGCAGGATCCATCCAGCTGCTAAACCACTCGAGAGAGCACCGCTCGCTGTTGTTGTTGCCTGCAACATAGATGAGTCTCCTGTCTCCTACATGCTTGACTGTTCAGCTGCTACAGTGTACTTCCTTCTTGCTGCTCACGCTCTGGGGCTTGGAACGGTGTGGATTCAAACCATGAGAAACATTGAGAACATAAGAGAAGTACTCGGTATGCCTTCTTCAACCGTTCCTATAGCTATAGTAGCTGTTGGATACCCCGATGAAGCACCGGAACCTCCTCCACGTAAACCACTGGAGAGCGTAGTTTACCTTAACAGATACGGTGAACCGATGATTAAATCCCATGGTTCTAAATAACTGGACCCATCGGGATCCACGAGTAGAATTCCAGGCTCCTGCTTACTACCACAGCTGGTATGGCTAACAGTGCGGTTGCAGCTGATATTAGGCAAAGACTACTTAGAATCTTCATTTCAGCTCTGCTTGTTTTAAGCTCGTAGTCGATCACTATGACGTTCCCGGGTCTCCAGGTGTAAACAGCTCCTACTCTAGTGTACACTACAACAATGCTTCTGAGCTCGCCACTGGAGTACACGACGAACCCGTGCTCATCGTAGGTTACTATAGCATTTAATACTACTGGTACATTTAAACCACTAACTAGTGCCTGATACTCCTGGGTAATAGTTAAGTTTTCACCGGCTAACATTGGATTGTAAAGAACACCTGCACCAGCTAGCCTATTAACGAGTATTCTCACATTATCGGATACTACTGGTGAAAAGTCCAATTTCCCATTGTCAACGTAGAACGTTACAACTTCGCGTTGAACGTTGCTATCAACAACGGTTTCTACGGTTGACGCGTAAACTAGAAAACCGGAGGACAGTGTAGTGTAGTACGTGTATATGAAACCAACCGCTGTTAACAACAGTAATACCGCTAGTATAGCCTTAACACCTCCGCTCAGCCCGGGTTTACGCGGAATTACTATTCCTAAAACCGACTCCATGTACCTTATGATAGCATCCTCGTAGTACATTCTTCTCCTAGCAAGCGATCTCGCCATAAGCGGTGTTAAAACAAGACCCATTACGAATCCACCCACGTGCGCAAAGTAGGCTACACCTCCGAGAACCATGTATCCGTATATGACTTGCTGAGCAAACCAGAACACTATGAAAACGTACGCTGGTAGAGAGAAGCAGAGTGGTATAAGGAAGAAGAACATGCACATAGCAAGTCTTGTTCTCGGTAGAAGAAGCAGGTATGTACCTAGCAAACCACTAATAGCACCAGATGCACCTACCGCTGAAATGCCCAAGGCTCCAAACCCGGCGAAGGGTGCAAAGGATGTGTGGAACACAACAGCCATTATACCCGAGAGCACGTAGAGCAATAGGAACTTCGTGTGTCCCAGGAGCTTCTCAATCCTCGAGCCGAAGACCCAGAGAAACAGCATGTTGAAGAACAAGTGGAATAAATCAGCGTGAATAAACATGCTCGTGAAAATAGTCTTAAGAGCCAAGGAAGCATCGTAGAGCAGGTACACCGGTTTAAACCCGTAGTTTACAACGTAGTAGTCCAGTGTTCTCACAAGTAATCCCCCGCTAGTGTAAAAGTAAATCGCTACGTTGAGAGCTATAAGCGTTATCGTGAGGAATGGTCTATGCCTACCGGGAATTTTTTCACCAGCAACAACAGTCAATTAACCCTACCTCCCCTAGTCCCACACCAATCTCAAGGTATATTTAACGAGTTGTGCATTTATATAGTAGCGCTTTTGAACCGGAAACCTGAACAGCTCACGATGTTTCAACCTTGCGAAGTCTCAGGGAAAGGAAAAATACCCCCCTTTACCATGAGATCTAAATGGATTTTGTTTTCTAGAAAGTGTCTTTCGACTTTGAACTCTATTCATCCGATCCGTATCGTGCTTTGTCAATAGACTGTTAGCGTAAGGCTTAGAGGTGGTGTTCGTGGAATATAGGGCTATTGAGCACAGGCTAAGAAGAGCTATGAGCGGGTTCAAGGTATCCTTTTGGTTAAGCTTACTTGGTACTACAGTTGAA
>JAWAXJ010000167.1:0-3414 GCA_038896955.1 Desulfurococcaceae archaeon | reverse complement strand
AAAAACTTACGAACGGCGATAGAATATCAATACTCCCCCTAGCCCCTGGAGGATAACACCCCAAATAATTATGGTAGTTTTTTTAAGGTTCAGCAAATCCTATTAACATTCCCTGTTAAATAATTAAGCAATAGTATCTACGAATAGATAATACTAGAGCCGCCGGCGGGATTTGAACCCGCGACCACCGGCTTACAAGGCTCGTACTCCTGCGTGTTGATGTTTCATGGTTTGTGCGTGAGCTGTGAAACATGACATACTGTTTGATATTATTCCTAGATACTGTTACATATGTTTATTGAAGTTTTTCACATTGGTAGTTACGAAGTTTTTAATACTTATCGCTGACCTTCTTCTTTTAGGTGATTTGATGTCCTCATTAGAGTACCTGATGATGTTGAAGAGGTTTTTAATTAAGGGGAGGTCGGTGATTAAGTGGTCTCCAGAACACTGCAAGGTGTACCTACCCACGGAGTACAACGACCTATGGACAGAGCTGAAGAACCGTGGAGTAGTAGTTGATGTAGTAGTCTTCCCTTCCCTCCTAGCCAGCACTACGGAGTTAGCAAGATCCTCATGAAGAGTGGATCCCTAGTTAAAGAGAGTGAGAGGTTCTTCCTATGAGTGCTGACCTCCTCCCCGTCCTGAAGGACGAGGGCTCCGGGGAGGTTTAGAGTGGAGGCGGGCTGGGGGAGAAAGAGCTGTTGAGAGGTGTACGGCTGGGAGGCTGGATACGAAAGAACGTGAAAGCTTATGAACAGCCATCCACCGAGGGACAGTCCAATGTCGAATATCATTAAGAGGTCTACTATCTGCTTCTGCCAGCTCAGGTCTTCCCATACGTCGAGGTATGCCTTACTTAGGTGTATCAAGGAAAATCGATGATAAATTAATGGCAAGGACATCCCACTTAAGCATTTCAAGCGTTAGAAGACTTGTGAAACTTGTCAAGGACAAGCTTCGGCGCAATATAGCTGTAGTTGAAAGCCTATCTCAAAGACCATGAGAGAATCGATTTAAGGACATGGGGAATTCTTTTAATCATAATCAATTACTCTTAATTAAGAAGGTGTACTCAAGTATTGGTAGGTAATCCCCGTATCTTTCTTTGTCGAATGGATGCTTAGTCTGAAGGGTGTTCTCAATCCAAAACACTACCGTATACAAGCCTTCTCCCCCTTTTGTAAAGCTTACTGGAAACTCCACCCTGAAGTACTGATTAGAGACCACCCACTTTAGTGGACGGATCGTCTTAATTCCTGCATAGTAGTATGGTTCTGGTACTACACCAGCTATCAATTCTCCTATCGAGTATGAGGAGCATGTTTCTAATATGTTCAGTCTCGAATTGAAGGTACTGAATTTGTTAGGACTTGAGTAGTAGATTAAGACGCTATCAAGTTTAGAACTGTTCAGGATGATCCTACCTTCAGCGACGAAGATCTCCCCCTTTATCGTTGGTGGCATTATCCACTCCACCCAGATCTTCATCATATGTATGACGAGGAACAACTTGCTGTCATCCCAAGTAGCGTAAATACTCACGAAGTTGTTCGTAGGGTCTAGAATCGAGTTACGGTGTCCCCAATTACTCTCAGCGTCGTCGTATATCATATTATTCACGTTCTTTACTGCACTATCAATAGGGGACAGATGCCCACCTACAGTGTAGGAGTACCCCACGTTCTCCTCAATTAAGTAACTTCCCCCTAATTTAGTGTAATGGTAATTCGGAGTCATCCCGTCTAAGTCACAGTGTCCAAAATACTTGTTGCTATGCATGTCCTCCGCTCTGAACCTAGCCGTAGTATCGTTGAAGAGTTCCACAGGTGGGACTCCAAACCTCTGCCTCTCTTCATTAATTTTGTTGAGGACTGTATTGATTAAACGGTTTAACGTAGTCTTTACGTCTTCTCCTTGCCTGCTAGTCGTGGTTGACGTCGTTGTTGATATTGGTATTGCGGTTGAGACTAACGGGACCATTAATGTCGTTTTTGAGGTTAGTGGTGCTGTTGTAGGTATTGTCATATGAGTGGTCGGGACGGGCAGTGTGGTTAAGGTAGTGGTCATTTGGGTACTTGTGCTGGCGCTACGTGGAGTGTGGGGGGAGTAGTAAGTTATTACTAGCAATGCGAGAACTAGTAGAGCTACTGCGTTAGCTTTAAGGAGTTTACCCATTAAGCTCACCTACGGGAGCGGAATCCATCGTAGAGGCTCTATCAACTCATACTTAACGAGTAATGCATAACTGAAGTAGCTAATTCCGATTAAGAGGATAGTCAATGAGACGTATCCCAATACCCTCCCAATCACTCCTTTCTTACTCCTAGTTACGACGCTATGGTCAGTGGTTTCAGCAGGTATGTAGGGTGAGAGATAGGTACCTAATTCAGGTTTTGTTCTGGGGTCTCTCTCTAATTCGCTTATTGGGGGTCTCATAACTTCAAGTTCTTTCTCAGATAAGGGCATCCTATTAAGAACTTCGATGATGATGTCTAAGTATGGTCTGAGTGATTTGTGCCGGGGACTCGAGTATACGAGTTCTTTAACATCATCTACGTGGCCCGCAAGCGGGCTTAACGCATTAATAACCTCAGCGCAAGAAAGCACCTTCCTGAAGACATTTCTTAGATCAAAGTTAGGTGGGCATACTGCTCTGTACTCTTTGCAAAATGCTCCATAATCTTCAACCTCGAAAACAAGCCCTCCGAGATTTATTAGGTAACCATCAACGCTATGCGTAAGCTCTGCCTCTATAACAAATCTGCGTATAGCCTGCCTCAAAAGAGCTATATCATTGTCAACCAATGAATCGTTGAGGCAGTACATCGGGACAACCAGATAGTACACCATAAAGTATCTCGAAACAAAATTTATATTCACTCCCTCAGTATACCTTCCCCCCAGCTATGTCAACGAGCACGTAACCCGGCTTCACCTCCCTGTTTATCTGGTTCCGTTAATATCTTATCCGTTAGGTTGAATCTCTTCAACGCCTCAGCTATGAAATCGCTGGAGGTGAATACTGCTAGGTTTCCGACATCGTCTCTAACGTACTCAGTCAGCTTCTTGGCGCTTGGTATGTACAATCTGGACCTCTAAGGTGCTGCCACTATAAATTTATTGACAATTTGCAGGCCGTCGATAAAAAAGAAGCATGGTCAAACCTCTTGAATTTAAAAACAGTGAACATCTTAATGAAGGATCGGGCCACATTCGTTTTGTCTAACCACCAAATTTTTATATTTAGATATCTAACTAATATATTTGGTGAGTTAGGTGCCTAACTCCATCCTACAGTGGGTTCTCAACGACTATATAAAGCTTAGAGCTTATTTTGGTGAGAAGCCTTTCACCGTTGATGATGCTTCTAAGGTCTTAGAGAAGCCTTCGGATACGGTAATGGTTCTTCTC
>JAWAXJ010000166.1:0-3422 GCA_038896955.1 Desulfurococcaceae archaeon | reverse complement strand
ATAGTAAGGTGTAGACATCTCGGTTTGATAGTAGAATTCTGCTTTCTCGGGGTTAATACCCCACGCTAGTGAGTGAGCTATGAACTTTAAGCCCTGCTCTATCACACTACGTCTATCCTCTTTTCTAACTATGTATGCTTCCGCATCTGCGATTACTATTTTAACGAAGGCTCCCTTGGACTGAAGATACTTGAGTTCCTCATACACCATGGCTGTCCCCAAGTGGGGTTCACCACTAGGCATAAACCCTGTTAGAACAGCTACTTTTTTACCAGCGTATAGGCTCTCCAACCAGATATCTAAATCTCTATGTCCAAACACTATTTCACGTGTAAAGTAGAAGTGGTCAAGCTTGTACTTTCCGAGAAGCTCTCTTACTGGTTTTATTCCGAACTCTGAAAGTAGTCTCTCGTAGTCTTCTATAGCCATATGTCCCCATGGATCTAAGCGCATTTCCATTAGATCGCCTCTTGAAATCTTCAAGACCCCTTATCAGTAGTGTAGTATCATGTGGCTCCTATTAATTATGACACCATATAGGGAATAAGCTCTACGAGATTACCGCGGAAAACTGTGCTCTGCCCCGGAGCTCTCTATCACCGCTCAACCTGGACTAGGATTCTTCATCGCTGATACTTTAGTGTGTTTTATCAACTAAAATAACTTTGTTAGTGTATCTTCCCGAGAATCCGCGAGCGCTTAAGTGGTAATCGTCTTAGCTAAGCTTGGTGGTGTATCAACCGGTAGGTTTCTAGCTACACCGAGATAGTAAGCCATTAACTGCAGAACAACTGTTGCAACCAGTGGATATAGGTGTCTTGGAACTTCTGGAATTTCTATTCTGGGGTACTTGGTTTTCATCTTGGATTCGATCGTGATTGTCTTTGTGTTTTTGAACTCAAGTTCTTTTAGTACCTTCATGTACAAGGGATGCGCTTTTTCCTCGTATGGTTCAATGAGTATTACAGGAAAGCTTGCTGAGACGATCGATAGTGGGCCGTGCCTTAGCTCACCTAGTTGTACACCCTCCGCATGTATTAACGCTGCTTCCTTGAATTTGAGTGCTCCTTCGATTACTATTGGATGGGTTATACCACTACTAGCTATGTATATGCTTGTTGAGTCCTTGATGTCCGGAATGAGCGGTTTTATGCTCCCTTCGAACTCAGGTATCTTAGTTTGTAGTAGCTTAGCACACGATCTGATCTGCTCAACGATATCTCTATACCCACTGTAGTCGGTCTTACCTGAGTAGACGCCGGTGTACGCTGCCAGTATTAATAATCCTGCGAGAGTTGATGAGAACGTTTTCGTTGCTGGTACTGCTATCTCGGGTCCCGCACCGATGGGAAGATACACGTTTGATTCTAGAGCTAGCCTTGATCCAACGTTGTTTGTTACACCGACAATTACAGCTCCTCTTTGTTTAGCCTGTTTAATACTTACAATCACATCTGTTGTCTCTCCGCTCTGGCTCACGGCCAGTACTACTGTTCCTGTTGTTACGTTCTCTAGAACGGAGTAGGGGAATTCGGCTGCGGATATTGGAGTAATACTTAAACCAGCCAGCTCGCTGAAGTAGTATGTTGCAACCATTGCTGCGTGCAAGCTACTGCCAGTACCAATTGCATAGACCTGTTTAGCCCCATGAATGATCATTGCTGCTAGTCTAAGGTATTTTTCCATGATAGCATGAGTGGTGTTTATAAGAGCACTTGGAGTCTCGTAGATTTCCTTTATCATGTAGTGTGGGAATCCTCCCCTATCCACAAGTTCAGGTGGGTACTTAACTCTCTTGGACTGAAGTTCTTCGAGCTGTACTTTAGTCTTTGTGAGAGAGCTGAAAAGCTCAACACCCTCGAGTGATATTCTACCTACTGTGTAATCTCCAACTATGTAAGCTAAGTCGGCAAAACCGTGAAGCGACGGTATGTCGCTTGAAACGTAAATGCATCTTTGTCCTAGCCCAAGGACCAGCGGTTGTCCGTGTTGAACTAGGTATAAGCTCTTATCACCTGCTCTTACAAATACTAGTGCGTAAACCCCTTGGAGAATATTGGATACTTCAATTAGAGAATCAATAATGTTTCGGCCTTTTGTCAAGTAGTCTTCAAGCAAGTGTACAGCTACCTCTGTATCAGTTCGAGAGGAGAACACGTGACCTTTCTTCTCCAGTTGCTCCTTTACTTCTTCGTAATTGTCGATTATGCCATCACCAACAACAGCTAGTGTACCATTGCATCCTAGTAATGGATGCGTGTTCTCATAAACCGGCCATCCTCTACTAGCATATCTAACATGACCTACTGCTAATGGGCTATCAATGTTTACCATATCAATGGTTTTTGAAACGTTCATCAGGTGTCCTGGTGCTTTTCTGACTTCTATGAAGTTTTCACGAAGTATAGCTAATCCAGCACCGTCGTAACCCCTGTAGATGAGCCTTCTGAGACCCTCTAGTATAGCTCCTCGAGGAACATTGTCTTGACATATAGCTGAAAATATGCCTCCCATACAAAACACCAATTACGCTTAACTACTCACAACTGCTCCACTAGGAATCTGTATTGTTACAGAAAATTATAAGAGAATCGACGTGCTTTGTGTTTCCTCGTGTCTAAGCTTCCTTGTTCTTAACCAATCCACACTTTCAAGTAAAATTACTGTTAGGGAGAGGGCTATGGATACTATCAGAACGTTTATGTAAATGTGGTATGCTTGGTGTTCGCCCTTATTAGGTCTTTCAACATCTCTTGGAGCTCTTGTTAATGTCTCGATCTCATCACTACCTGTACTACCGGTTTCTCCTGTGATCGCTTGCATGGAAAAAGCCAGTAGTGAAATGATCAGTAGTAAAGTTGCAAATACTCTCGCTCTAACATCAGTATTGGGGGCTCGTTCACCGATCACGGGTAATACCGTTCATCACCAAAGTAGCATTCTAACGATTGCTCCTTTTAATCTTTTTCTTCCAGAGCTTCTTCCACAATTTTGAGTTTTCCAATAGCATTGCTTCTTTTAGCTAGCTCAATGTAAACTGTGATTATCTTTTGAGAGTGCTTAGTTTCTTCGTCTAAATAGCACTTCGACGTGATGGTTCTTCCATCAAATAGAGATGCTACTATCCTGGAGAACTTCTCCTTTTCGCACTTCTCCAGTTTAACACTGGTTATAAGACCCATCATCGCCAAGGCCTCGATATACCTAAGTTCACAGTTGGTGTAACAGATGATGAACTGCTGATACGCGTTCAAATCGCAGCACCTTTGATATACTCAATGGTCCGATTCCTTAAAAACTGAGCTTAGAGAATCCCTTCCTCGGGGTCTATAAGATGGCCTGGATTAAGAGAGAAGAGACCATAGGCGAGAAGCTGAAGAAGCTATTTACAAACGAGCAGGAATCCCTGGAGAAGAAGGCTA
>JAWAXJ010000165.1:0-3432 GCA_038896955.1 Desulfurococcaceae archaeon | reverse complement strand
TAGTTCATAAGGCAAGAAACTACGTTGTTGAGGCTCTAGACGAATGTGAACTCGATGTTAGCATGATTAACAACTCACAGATACAGCCAATAGAGCTGGAGGACCCCTACTGGGAGAAAAAGAAGATCATTAGTGACATTGTGAAAGGAGATCATAGAAAAATCATGGTTATAGGATGTATAGACTGTGGTAAAACAGCACTAGTAACAATGCTGTACAATGCTTTTGCAGAGAAAAACTTAAGAGTAGCTGTTATTGACGGTGATGTAGGACAAGCTGACATAGGCCCACCCGGGTTCGTTACCCTGGGATCTCACGAAGAGCAGGTTTACTGGATTAGTGAGCTTAAACCTATCATGATGAGATTTATTGGTGATATTAAACCTCAGTTCTTAACGCACGTGATCATCAGAGAGCTAGAGTACTTAACTAATTACGCTTTAAACTCGGGGTTCGACAGGGTAGTAATAGATACGGATGGATGGGTGAGCGACGAGCACGCGATCACCTACAAGCAAAAGCTTGTTGAAGCTCTAAGACCAGAAACGATCGTGGTTATCGGAGATAACATTGAAAAGTACTTTGCAAAGTACGCAAAGCTAGGTATTGCTGTGTACTCTGTTAAACCACCAGTACACAGAAAAACCAGGTCGAGAGAAGAGAGAAGAATGCTAAGAAGTAGCAGGTACAAGAGCTATCTAAGTGAAGCACCATTAGTAAAAGTTAAACTTGATGAAGTTCTGGTGTCGGGATTACCGTTGCTTCAGGGACCTGAGGTAGATTCTTCGCTGATACATGGATTCATAGAAGGTAAACTGGTGTACGCTTCTCAAATGCCGTGTACACTATACCTCTATGGTTCTGTAAAAAGCTACAATATCGAGGAGCTCAAAAAACTCGGGTACGACAAGGTAAAAGTATACCCCATTGGGTTCGAGAAAAACTTGTATTGTGCAGTTGGAAGCACTACTGGTAGTGAGCACCCGTGTCTACTTGAGAAAATAGATTTCGAATCACGCGAGGTTCTTCTTAGAACAAAGTACACAGGTAAGATAGAATTCTTAAAGATCTCAAGAATAAGATTAAACGACGAGTACTTAGAAGAGTATGTAGAGGCTTAACTCTGCATGAACCTGGAAGACGTATACAGGTATTCTAGGCTGCTCGGTAAGAACATAGTTGATGCTGGTGTGATCAGGAGAGAACAGTACATTACGAAACTCGTTGCTAGTAATAGAGACAACGTCGTAATTTTTAGACTAGAGGAGCTAGAAGACGTCGTCGTATACTCGAACATGCTTTCGTCGAGGAAGGACATGCAGAGGATTCTTGGAGCAGGTAGCCTAGAGGAGGCTTACAGCAAGCTCAACTACGCGTTGTCAAGCCCTTCTAACCTAGTCTACGTAGATTTCTACGAGCACTACGAAGACGCGGATAAATCCATCTCGAAGCTACCATTTATCAAGTTCTACAAGGAGGATGGTGGATACTACCTAACAAGCTCTGTTTACATAGCGTGTTATCAATCCATATGCAATGCGAGCTATCACAGAACAATGTACATATCAAGTAGTAAGGCTACTCTTAGAATAGTTCCAAGGCATCTTCACTACATTGTTACAAGGTTTTTCGAGGATGGTAAGGATGCTCCTGTAGCTCTGGTTTTAGGACTAGACCCTGTTCAGGAGATCGCGGCAGCGCTCAGTCCACCGCTTGGTGTTTTCGAGGTGGAGGTTGGTGCAACGCTTGGAGGCGAAAAGAGAGCGGTTAGAACTCCTCTCTATGGAATACCCGTTCCAGCTAATGCTAGTATCATAGTTGAGGGAACTATATCGAGAACAGAAAGAGCTCTTGAGGGTCCGTTTACAGATATACTGATGCTTTTAGATCCAGCTAGAGAGCAACCCGTATTCAACGTTGACGCTGTGTACTATTCTAGGAGAAAACCACCAGCTGTTCATGCAATAGTTCCTGGGCTATGGGAGCACCAGTTACTTATGGGATTTCCGCGTGAAGCGCTCATGTATGTTGAAGCTAAGAGAAAAGTTCCCTGCGTTGAGGGTGTTAGATTAACTGAGGGTGGTGCTACATGGCTTCACGCTGTTATCTCAGTTAACGAGTACTGCTCCAAGGGTGATGCTAAGCTCGCAGCACTTGTAGCAATTACTGCTCACCCCAGTGTTAAGCACGTGGTGGTAGTTGATTCCGACATTAACACAGATGATCAGCTGATGGTAGAGTGGGCTATTGCGACTAGAACAAAGGCTAGTGAAGATATTATTGTTCTAAAGGACATTAGAGGAAGTACACTGGATCCCAGAAGTGCTGATGGTGTAGGTGATAAACTGATAATACTAGCCATAAAGCCACGAGACGAGAAGAGCGAGAAGTACAAGCGGGTGGAGGCATAAGAATGCATCTTACAAGTGAGCAGGAGAAAATGCTGAAGGGAGAGTACGGCTGGGCGGTAGCGAAAGCTATGGAAATCATAGTGAGAGTCGGAGAAGCTATTGGAGCTGAATCCTTGGTAGAGATAAAGCATGCTCACGTATCAGGCATATCGTTCTCCAACATAGGCAAATATGGGCTGGAATTCATAGAAGCGTTCAGCAGTGCTGGGGGGAGAGCCAGGGTTTTTACAACTGTAAACCCTGGGTGCATCGACTACTCAGGCTACTCTAGTATAATTGACAATGTCTACGAGAAGGAGCAGTACTTGGTAGATAAAGCTCTAGTAGAAATGCGGTTTAAACCCGTGTTCACCTGCATACCATACTACTATCGTCCACCAGCAGTTAACGAGCACTTGGCATGGGGTGAAAGTAGCGCGGTGATCTTCGCAAACTCGATCTACGGAGCTCGTACGAATCGCGAAGGTGGTCCTCTGGCTTTGGCCTCGGCGCTTACAGGTTACACGTACAATGCAGGACTTCATCTAAACGAGAACAGAGTAGCGAAAATTCACTTAAAGGTACACCCGGAAATCACTGCTAGGTACTACGGTGCACTCGGGCTATGGATAGGTGAAAACGTTAAAGAATCCCCTTTGAAGCTTAGTATTGATAACATGAACTTGAGTAAAATCTATGAAATTAAAAACCTGCTCGCATCCGCGGCTGCAACCGGTAATCATGCATTGATCGTCGTGGAAAACTTAACACCTAAGGGCACCTACAGCGAAGATCTACAGGATAGAGTTGAAGTAGCTTTTAGTGACGTTGAAAAGTACTTAGCAAACCCCCCGAGGGCGAAGAGCGGCTTTGTACTTGGCTATATTGGATGCCCTCATGTGCATCCAAAAGAGTTGCTCGATGTTGTAAGATTACTCAATAGGTATGGACCCGTGAGGAAAGGCAAGCTTCTAATAACTGTACCAAGAGAGTTCGCGAGCAAGTACTGGTACCTAGTTCGCAAAGCTAAAGCCTTAGGTGC
>JAWAXJ010000164.1:0-3446 GCA_038896955.1 Desulfurococcaceae archaeon | reverse complement strand
CGTTTTTTGAACGCCTTTTGTTTAAAAATACGTGTGGGCACACATGGGTGACTCAGTCCTGGGTCTCCTACTTGTTCATAAATGGTAGCTAAAACCATCCGCATTAGAGGACAATTAATGAACAAAAAATGGATTAATTGAACAAGAGAAAGACTAGAACTGGATATGCTGTCTGACTTTGGAGAGTTCTCTATTCACTTTCTCTTGGCTAAACGCAGCATAATGCTGCATAAGCGTGTTTAGGTCCTCCCAGCCCACTCCGAACGGTGATTGGTTCGGCTTTCCAGCAATAAGCTCTAGAGGCACGTCACACGCTATCAACCACACCGCATGTGTCTTTCTCGCGAAGTGAGGCCTGATAACACGGCCGACAATCTTAGAGACTTTACTATATATCTTGTAGAAGTCCTCCTTGTCTATACCGAGACTCTCTAATATGTAATCGGATTCCTTCTCCCGTCTCGCGTAGAGAAGGCGAAGCTCTTCAGGTAACTCGGGCCAAAATAGATCAAGCCTACAGCCGCGCCACCAAGTGCCTCCTTTCGTCTTCGATTCAAAGACGTCTATCGTGTTATTACTCCAGTTTATCTTTGACCATTGAAGCCCGTACATACCTGAGCGCGAAGAAGCCGAAAAGCCTTCTCTGCATCCAAGCGTAATGTGTAACTTGAGGAGCGTCTTTTCAACTTGCGTTAACTCGTCAGAACTAAGTACTTTTTTCACTTCTTCTATGGACAAGTAATCATTGATCGCGATCCTCCTTTTCCACTCTGTATGACCGAAGCGTTCTGCAAGATCCGATTTACCAATCCATTTTAGGATGACCCGTATTGAGTTGAGATAGCGCCTAACGTTCTCGCGAGCACGGTCTTCTATCTCACTCTCGCTTAGCTTGGAGTAGTAATGATTTGAGGGGGCAGAACGGGCTCGCTCACGTGCCACGTTTAAATAGTAATCAAACTTACTGTTCAAAAATTGCATTATGTCCTCTTCAGACCACTCGTGAGGCAATTTCTTAATCGTTGCAACAACCTCCTGGATCCTCTCCAAGTGAGTAATCAGGACTCGTGGCTTGAGAACGTTCTTCTTCCTCTCGATAAACTGTTGTATGTAATCTATATCGCTCTTCAGGTTACCGTTCTCGAGATAATACACACGTACCTTTCTCGTTACCTTCTGTGTAGCTGCAAGTACAACCTCATCATATATACCGGCTTGCTTTAAGACACTAATGATATTAAAAACCGTTGCCTTGACAACATCCAATCCGTATTTTCTATTCAGATAAGCGGCAATTTCCTCTAGTGACTTGCCCTGAAGCTGTAGATACACAATTTCAAGAAGCAAGCGATAGGGGTCATGGCCATTCTTCTTTGCAATCTGCAATATATTCGGCCGTCCACGAGCCCCGTTACCGTTGCCATTCTCCAGCTTGAAAAGCGCTGCGATCTTAGACTTGAGCTCATCACTCAGACCCTGAACGATTAACTCGATTCCGTTTTGCTTGCTCACGGTATAGGTACGGTACTGGTACGTATAAATAGTTTACGGTATTCTAGGGAGTGGAAGTTAAGAGTACGGTACGCACATTTTTGAACAATATTTTTGACCGCTAAGTTTTAGTACCGTACCGGTACCTACTCCCCTTGATGCAAGCAAAAATGGATAAAGTAAACAAGTTCTTCTGCCTACAGTCTAGGATTGATGAGCTGAGCTTTAAGTTGACTGCAATGGCAGCACTTCTAACCAGTTTGGAGAAACAAGATCTTGAACGAATCTACTTAGATGAGGTTGAACACTTTTATCTGTCATTGGCAAGAAGAGCGCTCGATATTGTCGATATAATTAGAGAGTTGAAAGAAGTGGGGGAGGCTGATGTTCAATAGATACTTCATACTCTACGGACGCAATCATATCTGGGAGGTTGTAGAGCTTGGAAAGTATGATACAATCCAAAGCCTACTTATCGCGATTGAGTACTATATTCGGCTCGGTTACAGATTTTTTGAAATTGAGGTGATTGAGAAGTGATAATTGAGAAAGAGGTTGCGGTAAAGTGTCTAGAAGATCATTTTGAGAAAAGCAGAGGTACGTTAGTAGTAGTGAGACCTCATAGATGGCTGAAACGGAAATACGGAAGAGCTGATGGAACAAAGTCACGAGAGTTAACAAAGATCATCGAGACAAGTTTCGCAACCGTAAATTTTGATGGAAGAAGCTTTTATATTGTAAAGATTGACAAAAATCCAATCAGGATTTTCTATAAGGTGAAAAATAAGGTGAAAAAGAGATGAGCTGCAGACTTGAACTTAGAAAAAGTTGTCCGTTTTATGATTACTTACAGAATTCAAGGAATATAGAGGACTACTATAAGCTGTGTGGATTATGCATTAAGGCTGTCTATGCAAAATCACGGCTGAGTAGGATAGTTGTTGTAAACACATTATAAAAAATTTATTTTATTTTTATCGCTTTTCTGATTTGGAGAGAGTGTGTTGCTAGATACTCATCAAGTTTATCGTTTATTGTGGTTAGAAGCTGGATTATCTGTTTTAGATCAACATTGCTGTTGTCAACAGTTGCTGTATATGAGTTGAGAGTTGCTATAATGTCATTGAGCTGGTTTGCTATATCATGTAGTCGTTCAACGCGCTCATGCACATCTATACGTTGAATAATTTCCTCTAGCTCTTGCTCAGCTATCTTTCTCAGTGCCTTCAACCTTCTTATCTGCTTGTACAATTCATATACTCGTTTTGCGTCTTTTAGATTGCTATGCGCTTGTGAATAACATGCTACGCAGACAAGTTTTTTGTCTTGACTGTCCCAATATACCAATTCACCAGAATTTACATGAGTTTTACAGATAGAACAAGTGCCCGGATACTTTGCTATGATCATTCGTAATCCTCTATTTTTTCCTCCCCCCTCTAACAAGAGACTGATAGCTTCTTCAATGGCTTCTTTCAATGTCAATCCATTTTGCTCACAGTATTCACGCAGTCTTTTTTCAATCTCTGGATTGATACCTTTTACAAATAGATTACTCACTTCGTCTCACCCGAGTTTTTAGTGCTGTCAGTATCTTCTCAAAGTGCTCATAATCGTGAAATGTTTCTGAAATTATTGTTTTTAATATGTCGTCATATGACAGCACAACCTCTTTGCCTTGAATTTGGAGCTCTCTCCGCAACTCGTTGACTAAATGCGTGAGCATCTTATGTGTGGACTCGCTTATGGTGATTGATTTGAACCCCGGTTTAGGCACATGTACGGTATGAGTACCGTATTAAAAAACTTTCGCGTGTATATGTGCGGATATTAGACTGATGAAAGCGGCAGCTCGAATAGTAGGCTGTAAAGGACTAGGCTTCTCGATTGAAACTGGGAGAAAGCTGCTGCAAGAAAGCGCGAGTGGTTTCGGAGGAGGATTTTGACCCTCCAGG
>JAWAXJ010000163.1:0-3450 GCA_038896955.1 Desulfurococcaceae archaeon | reverse complement strand
TCTGCGATACTCAAGTGCAGCCTATCGAAGGCCAAGATGATCCAGAACGCCGCTAAGGATCTGGGTCTGGAGAGGGTCGTCACGATCTACACTGGCGAGGAGTTCAAGAGCTGGCTTGAGAAGACCGTCAGGCGGATCCCAACGGGCATAAGGACGCTGGACGAGTTCCTAGGCGGAGGGTTTCCAACTGGAGCCCTAGTCGCGGTGTCTGGGGGCAGTGCGAGCGGCAAGAGCCAGATAGCCTACAGCCTCTGCGTAAACTCGGTCAAGCACCTGAACAGGCCCTTTGCGTTCATAGAGACCGAGCCTTTGACTCTGTCCTTCGACAGGCTGTCCAGCATAGCCGAGGCTAGGGGTGTGAAGCTCGACCTAGTGAACGACATGTTTGTAATCCAGGCCGTCGACATACAGTCGAACCCCGATAGGCTGTACCTAGCATACGAAAGGGTCTTGAGGAGGTTTGAAGCCTCGGATAGGAAGCCTGGCGTCCTAGCCGTAGACTCATTCAGCTCCGTCTTCCGACAGTCGTTCACTGGCAGGGAGATGCTCACCGCAAGGAGCCAAGAGGTGGCGAGGCACATCGGCATGCTTCAAATAATCGCCTCGAGGTTCAACTGCCTAGTCTACCTGACTGAGCAGGTCTACGGTGTCCCAGACGTCTCAGCACAGCTCAAGACGGTCGCTAGGTTCGGAGACGTCAAAATGCCGTATGGAGGCGAGGCGTTCCTACACATGGTCAGCTGGCACCTGACGGTGTCTAGGAGGGCCAGCGACAGATGGGTAATCATAACGGATGACATACCGGATAAGCCGATGGAGGAGTTCGAGTTCAAGATAACCGAGAGGGGTGTGGAGGAGGTTTGACCATACAGCTCTTCACGGTCGAGCTCTGGTGTCCATACGCCCAGCGCACGGGCAAGTACTCAGGCAGGCTCATAGGGTACTCGCCGGTCGGCAGAAGGTTCTCGATAGAAGACTGTCTAAACCCGTGCCAACTGAGGGGGTCGGAACAGTGCGTGGTCGGCTGGACGGTAGAGGGACCACACATGGATGCGAAGCCCATGGACGTTGAAATTTGACCCGCGGGTGGGGAGGCTTGAGCTGGAAGTTCTGGGTTGAAGTGTTCGACTTCTCAGACGAGAAGCCCAAGTGGAAGCAGCAGCGGGGGAAAGCCATCAGGTCTGGTTGCAGGTACGTTTTGAGAGAAGACGATTTAGAGCTTGCCAAAAGCATCGCTGAGAGACATAGGCTGGAGCTTCGGGCGCGCTCTGACTCTGTGCAGTTCGGCCCTTTCAAGACGCTGAGGGGGGCTTTGAAGTTCGCGGAGCAGTTTAAAACATACAACGTTGCGAAGTGTCTTGAATGAGCTTCGATAAGCTATGCGAGCTTTGGAAGCGCGGAGCCACGCTGAGGGAGCTGGCTACAATGCTCCACACAAACCACCAGACCTCGGTGCTCAGAAAGCTCCGCAGGATGAACGCCCCAGTTAAAGGTAGAAACCCTTGGCTGAACGGCTGGCTCTACTGCGCACGCGAAGAGCGCTACATTCATTCAACCGTGGCTGTGAGGAGGACCGTGAAGAACGGCTCGACGATACTATTATGTCCGAACTGCGGGGGGCGTCTGAGAACCAGACTGTTCAGCTTCCACGACGAGAAGCGGAAGGTTTAAATATGCGTTCTCCGTTATACGCTCTACGAGGTGGTGTAGTTGGCGAAATGTCCGTACTGCGGATTCGAAGTCCCTAGGTCCTTCAAGGAGTGGCTGGTCAAGCCTAGGAGGGGCGGGAGCTTCAAGACCAAGATGTACGCGTGCCCAAACTGCGGGAGAAGATTCAGGGAGGCTGAGAAGATATGACCAAGGCTGTAGACTACTATAAGCTAGTTGCTTGGCTCATGGAGGCTAGAGAGCTCTACAAGGCCATCGACGTTCCAGAAGCGATGATTGGCTTCATAAACCTGCTTTTGAAGAAGCTGGACGAGTTTCTGGTTGAGGAGGAAGAGAAGCCATGAAAATTAAGTGTAGTTACTGCGGTCTTGATTTCGAGACACCGATGTGGAAGAAGGACAGCTACGTATGTGTAGATTACGGTTACTTCAGGACGACTCCCAGCTCCGTCTACACCAATTTGTCTAGCGCGACTACTGTCTCCACTTGGCGTGGCTGGGTCATCACCTGTCCGTATTGTGGAATGGAGGTTGAATGGGTTGGATAGGTTGAGGTTCCTCGTCGAAACATACCTAGACTACCAGAAGGATAGGATAAGGTGCGAGAACAGGCTCAGGTCTCTGCCTAAGCAGTTCGCAGAGGAGAGGTTCTTCAGGGAGCTGGCTGACGCCGCGGCCGACTTCGAGAAGATGATAGCAGAGGAGATGGCTAGGGAGCTGAAGGGCGAGCCACTGTACGAACAGTACCTAAGGTATCAGAAGGGCATCGGACCAGTTCTAGCCGCCCAGCTCATAGCCTTCCTAGCCAGACCGAGGGACGTGGTGATATACGGCGTGACCAAGAAGCTCTCGGACGGCAGCTACGAGAGGAGGCTGAGGTCTGCTAAAGTGGTTCTGGAGCTACCGCCCTACGCAATCGTCAAAGAGGAGCAGTTGAAGGCCAAGCCCAAGTACGTTAGGGTCGAGCTACCGCCAGTCATGGCTGTTGCAAGCAACCCCAGCAAGCTGCACATGTACTGCGGTCTATCGCCGGGCTCGAGGCTGAAGAGGGGTGAGAGGGTTAGGTACAACCCGAAGGTGAAGGGGCTGATGTACAGGGTCTTCAGACAGCTTCTGATGGCTAAGGGCGAGTGGAGCAAAATCTACGAGAGGGAGAGGGAGGCGTACGAGAAGAGGTGTCCAGAGCCTGAGAAGGGCAGTAGGAAGCTGAAGGTCTTCCTAACCGCTAAGAACATAGTCATGAGGAGGTTTGTGACGAACATGTGGCTCGTCTACAGGTGGATGAACGGTCTACCGACCACGAGACCCTACGCGTTCGAGAAAATGGGGCATCCAGAGGTCGAGTTTCAAAAGCCCTTCATAGAGACCGAGAGAGGCATAGTATACCTCACCGAGAAAGATTTTTAAACCGTTCCCCCCACTCTTTTTTTTGGAGGTAGAAGCCATCCAAGACCTGAAGCCCAGAAAAGAGATGCGTTCGAAAGCCAACTTAACTTTGAAGCCCATTGGCGAAATGCGTTTGAGCCATTGAGTCCATGAAGCCCATAAGGAGAATGCATCCAAACCCAGAAATACATTGAAGCCCAATGTATATATGCGTCTGAGCCAGCACGTACTTGAAGCCCACTACCGAGATGCGTTTTGAGCCAATTTAAATTTGAAGCCCAGAATATAAATGCGTTCGAGCCATGAAGGAGCTGAAGCCCACTTGGCAAATGCGTCCAAAGCCAGAGCAAAATTGAAGCCCAAGATAAATATGCGTTTCAAGCCAGCACGGGGGTGG
>JAWAXJ010000162.1:0-3451 GCA_038896955.1 Desulfurococcaceae archaeon | reverse complement strand
GTACTACCTGTAATTGACGACTACCTGGTGCTGATCAAGCAATTTAGAGCACCGTTCAACGATTTCATAGTTGAAGCTCCAGCTGGTGTTGTGGATAAGGGTGAAACACCGGATGAGGCAGCTGTGCGTGAACTAGTAGAGGAAATCGGCTACAAGCCACGTAAACTTGTGAAGCTTGGAAAGTACACTCCAGCACCTGGATATAGTAGTGAGGTTCTACACTTCTACGTAGCATACGACCTAGAGTATGTTGGAGCAAAACCAGAGAGGTACGAAATAATAGAGCCGTTTCAGGTGAAGATTGAAGATGCGTATAGAATGGTGTTAAGCAACCAAGTGACCGATATGAAGACTGCTCTCGCAATAATGCTCTACAAGTCAATGAAGGAGGCTGGTCTAGTATGAGCTTGGAACCTAAGGTTCTAAGAAGACTTCTCGAATTCAAACTAGTGATCGAGGGTCCTAGTGGCTGGGCTCTCAGGGAACTCATGGACATAGTACTTGACTTCTTCAACGAGAGGTTTTCGCTCATTTTGAACGAAGTACTAGAGCCTTACGGATTAGAGGCATCCGTACTCAAGGATGATGGTTGTCGTTTACTACCGAGTGAACCCTTGTGCACAAACCTAATGGTAGTTGGTGTCTACGAGAAGGATTCCCAAGCACCTTTAGTATATGCGCTCTACTACGTAGGTAAAGGAGAAAACACACTCAACATACACATTTTCAGCCTTATTGACGCATCAACCATGAAAAAGATTAAACTTGACTAGAGTTTCTACTTTTGGTAGGTACTTACTCAAGGCTCGGGAGAAGAACAATGTCTATGCTTACGAGAGTTAGACCAACCAAGATAGAGCTTATAAGGCTTCGAAGAAGGCTGATTACGAGCATAAGAGTGCATAGAATACTCACTGAAAGACTTGTAGTCCTGGCTAACGAGTACATGTCTAGAATAAGGGAAGCGGTTGAACTAAGAAGAAGAGTTCAAGAGAGCTCAGTTTTGGTTTACAAGAGAGCACTGGGCGTACTAGGGTTGTACGGGCCTTCCGCATCGGATTACCTTGCTGAAGTTTCACCGAAACCCACTGTATACGTGGGTACAGAGAACGTTATGGGTGTTAAAGTCAAAAGCGTAGTACTGAAGTACCCAGATAAGAGGCTTCCAAGTGGTTTAGAGGACTTCACGGATCAGTGTAGAGCCTTCGTAGATGCTGTCATAGCTCTTGCAAGAGCCGAGTATGCTCTTAGAGAGATAGGCAGGGAGCTTGTGGCTACAAAGAGAAAGGCTAATGCTCTTCAGTACATTATTATACCAAGGCTTCGAGGCGTTATTAGAGCTCTTCAGTTAAAGTTCGATGAGAGGGAGAGAGAGGAAAAGTCTAGGCTAAAGCGTATCAAGCATATTCTCGAGTCCAGGGGGTCCTCTTGAGTGAAGCTGACTTCTTAGAGGTCTTCCTAAGAGAGGAGCTGAGAATTGCGAACAGACACGCACCCAGAGAGAGGCTATCTATATGTGAGCTCATGAAATCGGAAGTGCCCCACGTGCGTACTTTTGATGGAGCTGTTCACATGATTGATCCGCGAGAACTCGAGCTACTCAATAATGTTGTTCACGGAGACTGTAGTCTTAAACTACCAATTGTCATCGAGTACATTCCCGAAGGAGAAGGACTGTACGTGGTTAAAGATGAACCGTCGATAAATGCTCTTGTTCAAGTCTTGAACCTTAATTCCTGGTCAAAACCCCTGGTGCTTTACAGACCGCAAGTGCTTGAACTCAGAAGGATTCTTAGAACCACGACCACCATATTATTAAGTCCACGAATCATAGGAGGAGAATCTGGGTGGCTTACTAATGAGTGGTAGTTTAGAAGAACTTGACAAGCGTGTAGAAGCCATAATATCTAGAGCTATTGCAGAGAGAGATGAAATACTGAAGAAAGCGCGAGCCACTGCTGAGGAGCTACTGAGAAAACCCATACCCATCGATGAGTACAAGAGAGAGGCCGAGAACATTGTCAACGAAGCTAGGAGAGAAGCCGAGAGAATAATCGAGAATGCCAGGAAAAAAGCGGATGAGCTGAAGTCTCAGGCTAAACAGAGAATGGAGCACGCCGTGAGACTAATCGTAGAGTACGTTGCAGGGCTGAGAACAGAATGATCCTCCTGAGCAAACCCGCGAGCATGAAAAAAGTTATCGTGGCGTGCCCTCACGATTACAGTAGTCAGGTTCTCACGGTACTTCAGAACATAGGAGTTATCGACGTAGAACCGGTTGAGTCCACGAGAATTCTCGAGGAGTACGAGCGCCTGAGGAAACTACGCGATCAGATCATGAGCATTTTGTCTAAAGCCAAAGTATCCCTTGTGAAAGCAGAGCTCTACGATGCTGAAGCTTTCGCACTATCCATTGAGAAGATCGAGAACGACGTAAAAGATTTACTAACAAAAATAGAGCTTCTGGAATCCCAAATAGGTGAACTCAGGAGAAGGCATGATGATCTCACGCTACTAAGATCTACACTAGATAAGATTCCACGAACCATTGACCCTCAGATGCTCCACTACAGGGGGAAACATATATCCTCGCTACTTGCAGTCTGCAGAAGAGAGTACGTTGACCGCTTAGTAGTGCGTGATTACGTTAAGTTCTACAAGGTCTACAATGTGAACGAAGACTTGGATGCTGTTATTACCGTAATTGACAGCGGGTATTTCAAAGACTATACCGAAGCACTAAGGTCTGTTAATGGATGGTTTCCACACGTTATTGTTCAAATGCTACAGGGTTGCAGGGATATTGAATGTGTTAAGGATCGAGTAAAAGCTGAGCTGGAGGTTGTAGCTAAGGAGCTTAACAATCTTGAGCTCAGATTAGTTGAGCTCGTGAGATCCAACCTCGAAATACTCGGTAAATACATGCTCTTCGTAAACAATGAGCTGAGCAGGTACATGGTTTTCTCAGGGTTAAGCGAGTACAGGTATTTATCCAGTCTCCAGGGTTGGATCCCTTCTGAGAAAGCCAGCGTTCTACTATCAGAGCTTCGTAAAACGGATCTCCCAGTGTTCGTAGAGCTTAGAGACCCCGGACCAGGCGATAATCCTCCAACACTCATGAAGAACAAGCCTATCATAAGCTTCTACCAGGTTATTACCAGGCTCTATGGAGTTCCAAGGTATTGGGAGTGGGATCCTACGCCACTTGTAGCTTACTCGTTTGCGTTCTTCTTCGGGCTGATGAACGCTGATGCAGGCTATGCACTATTAGGACTGCTCGCTGTACTCTTGGTACTAGATAAGCTAGCTGAAAATCCGCATTCACCCTACTACAGGGAGCTCAAAGGTGTTTTGCTGGTTTCAAACACTGTAGCACTTGTTGTTGGCTTGCTCTCGGGAACTCTATTCGGCGATCTACTCAGGCTCTTTAACTTAAACCTACCAGTACTAT
>JAWAXJ010000161.1:0-3455 GCA_038896955.1 Desulfurococcaceae archaeon | reverse complement strand
TGAGACCGTCAAAGAATTGATTGAGAAGGGGGATAGGCATACAGCCTTAGACATCATTGCCCACACACTTCTACCGGTTAGAAAAACAGGGGTTCTATGGCTATGGTGGAGAGACATATTTATTTATTATGAATCCAAACCTACAGAGAGAGGTATATTCCACTCCGTCAGGGCCCCAGCTCTCGCCAACCTCCTTACGGATCTGGGGTACAAGGAGGGGCTGATGATAGATCACCTGAAGGGGATCTCAGGTAGATACCTGAAGAAGATCTTTGGCAAAGAAGATACCTATCCCTACTCAAGGTCCTTGTTCTACGGTCTAAAGAAGTTGGGGCTAGCTGAGGAAGGACCCCAATTTTTATTAGAGATACAGTACCTGAACAACGAGATAATCTTCACCATCAAAGATATAGATGGAAACATACTCCACGTGTTCAGACAGCGGTGGGAGGGAGCACCCCCCACACCCCTAACAAAAGAAGGAGATAAGAGGATATCCATAACCTACGGAAAACAACACATCAAGGCGGCAAACGAGTCAAGCTACTTCTCCAGATTCTAGTATACTAGAGCCGGCTTCCGTCTTCCGTCTTCCGCGCCTGCTTCTGCAAGGAAAACCTACCTTTCAGTTTTCAGTTTTCAGAACCAGGTTTTGTATGGTAAAAGTTACGAGGTCTGATGGTGTAGCTGACTCCACACACCATCAACACACCATACTAGTATATTAGTATAATAGGACTGGAGGGCAGGGTTTCACTAAAGAGTTTAGCGGAGATAATGGGCTGGGAGTACAAGCCCGTTAGAGTAGCCAAGGAGGTTGTAAAAGCAGTTGTAACCACAGCAGACAACCTCATTGAAGTACTAGCTTGATTTTTTCTCCTTTCACCCCCTCCTCCTACCCTAGTGGAAACCCCTTATTGTAACCTCCATTCAGGTTACACGTGGACTCCACTCAGGTTACACATGGAAATTCCAATTGTAACCCTGTAACCCGTTTTTTTAACACACACCCCAAACTTTTTTACAGAAAGAGTGATCGCTTGTTACACAGGTTACAGGTTACAATAGAGTAGAAGAATAGACTAGTAGGTAGTAGAAGTTTCCGTGTGTAATCTCGGTTGCAGGTTGCAGTAGAAACATAAGTACAGGATTGTAGTAAGAGTAAACGCGTTAAGCTAGTTAATTGCTACTTAACTACACTCGATCCAAGTAAAACACACATAGAGTCTTAGAGTTATGAATTACCCCAGGGGGACCTCCAGCTCGCAAGAGCACAGATTCGTAATGGAGAAGTACGGCTTGGACAGGCACACATTTATTAGCTCTGTAAACATACCTGTATTCGAGGTGTAAACACATGATTGTAGGAAACGTAATACAAACTTTGACTGAACCGCAAACAGCTACAGCAGATACACACTTTAATGCACAGCCGCTGTTAAATCTAATCAAGAATTGCATTACGAAGGTGAAATAATGGGTAGAGCATGTATTGTAAATGTAAACAATTTGGGAGAGCTTCTCGCAGAGTACTTAAAGTCTCAGGGCAGAGTACAGGGAGTGGAGTGGGGTGACGGTCCAAGAATATGTCTAGAGTTCAAGGACACACTAACGATAGCATTCAGCGACTTGCTCGAAGTACATCCGCTACGCAGGAGAATAATGCAGAGCAGAGCCCACGAAGAAATGGCTAGAGATCTTTTCAACAAGTACATACAGACAGAGATCATTAAAACCCTGAAGGGTGGAGAAGTGGTGGAGTATGTACCGAGAGAAAAGATAACGATACGAGACACAGAGAAGTCAACAGTTATAGGCGTTAGGCTAACCAAGCATGAGAAGGAAGCTCTTGAGCGATTGGCGAAGGAAATGGGAGTAACAGTATCCGAAGTCGTTAGGAGACTTGTACACGAGAAGATTCAGATCCTGGATAAAGAGGAAAAGAGTGAAGGATAAACTACCTCACAAACACAAATTACTAAGGAAAGATTTTCATTTCAGTTTTTTCTGATTGCTTCTACTAGAGCCGTCTTCCGTCTTCCGCACCCCGTTTTCTACATAACTTTGCCGTTTGCCGTTTGCACCCCGGTTCTGCAAGGTAAACTTCACGAGGCGCGATGCTGTGTACACTCCACACTCCTACACTAGCAATATGCTGGTGTTCTAACGAAAAGCTTATAAGCTATGGTGTCTACAAATTTGTGGACAAACAAATCGGATGCATGGTGAAAGGATGGTAAGCATCTGTCCTAGGTGCGGCAATCCTGGTACCAGATATATGAGAAAAGAAGGGGAGAGGGTGTATGTCTACTTCAGCCACTACGACCCCGCAACCAGAAAAAGGAAGAAGTGCTACATCGGTCCACTGGAGTACAAGTACGTAGAGATGCAACACAAACTTGGGCTAGCTGGGGTAGAAGTTACGGACTACTACGAGGTTGCGGTCACAGCGCTTAAGAAATACATAAACATGATGATGAAGAAAGGAGAAAAAGAAAAAGATCTAAAAGCATTGGAGGAGCTGTACAAAAACCTGCTAGAGCTACGTGCAAGGATTACGCTCACCCTTCTCGAACTAGAGAAAACCTTGAAGAAAGGAAGGCGGCAGACCGCAGACCTTTAAATCTTAAACATATTTACATATATGTATAAAAGCATAAACATGCTTTTGTATAAAGGCATCTTTCTCCAACTAGAGATTGTTGCGGATTCGCCCCAAATCGGAACATAATCTACTGTATATGTAGTCTACTATGCCCGGTTATTCGGATTCTCGAATCCGAAAAAACCTTCTGTTTCCCTATCCGAAAACCGAACTCAATCAGACACATAAAAGGTACACAGTATATAAAGAAACAATATGTTTCAGTTATATACCTTTTACAAAAGGTATATGAATGAAACATATGGACTTCATATACCTTTTCTTTTAAAGTATTCCTTTCATATACAGTTTGACCATGTTTTATTTATATACCTTTTACAAAAAAGTATATGAATGAAACATGGACAAAAGGTATATAATCTTTTCATATACGGTTTGATTTAAAAGGTATATAAAAGAATCATTACACCATCAGACAAAAGGTATATAAAAGAAACACAAAAGGTATATGAAAGAAACTAAAACAAATCATTGAAAGATCCCTTCACAACCACAAGGAGAAACCTTTTAATCTCTTCCATTCTCTCGATAAGAAAAATACTGACACGAGTCTTATCCCTTAACTGAAGATCCAATAGAGGTTGGAGAATATACATGTCCAAAGAAGTGAACACACCCTCCTCCATGAAATACACCAACCCACAGAGGTTACCCGGAAACCATGGACTAGCCCACCGATACACCCCGTAGTCGACACGGGTATCTACCAACCTACCAAGAGAAATAAAATCGTCGATAGAATACTTCCATAACACACCACCAACCTCCCCCCTAAGATATCCGTACTCCA
>JAWAXJ010000160.1:0-3470 GCA_038896955.1 Desulfurococcaceae archaeon | reverse complement strand
CATGTTGAGTGCTGCTGTGACAAAGCCTTTCTTCTGCTCCACAATCGTGCATGGTAGACTGTAGAGACTGCACAGAGACTCCACAAGCTTAACTGAGCACTCCTTCACTACTAGGACTACTTCGTGAGGCCGTGTACTCTGCTCTCTCAGACTAAAAAGCAAGAACCTGAGATACTCGCATCCTTTACTGGGTACTACCACTGAAACCTTCATAGGCTCCGAGGTTTCGTGGAACTAGGAGCTTACCATCTCGTAGTTCTTTGGAGAGATCCGGTAGAGCTGGTCTTCCCGACAACTACCACTATTAGCATCCTCAAGCTGGGTATGGCTTTGACTGAGAGGTATGCTAGAGCTCTCAGTATGTTTAACTTCGTGGGTTTTCTCGCGGCAAGCTTCAGTAGGTCTAGGTATGACTTGAGCTTTAAGTATTCTCCAGGTTCTGTGCTTACGTACGTCAAGTCGTTTACTTCGGAGTAACGAGCTTCTAAAACCATAAACCCATACCTCTCGAGGAGCTCCACTACATCCTTCTTAGTGTACTGTGAGGCTATGTTTGGGGTTGTAAGTATGAGCTTCCCTCCAGGCTTTAGAACTCTGCTAACTTCGCTTATCGCGTGTTCAACGTAGTAGGGGTTTAGGTGCTCTAGGACCTCCGTGAATACCGCACAGTCCACGCTAGCATCAGCTAAGTCCAGCCTATCCCTCTCCAAGTCTGCTCTAACAGTCTTCACACCGCAGACAGAGGCCACGGCGGAGTACTCCGCTGGATCGCAGTCTACAGCAGTAACCTTATACCACATGCGGGCTAGCGCACAGCTCACTATGAACGGAGACGCACCCAGGTCCACGACCTCAGAGCCCGAAGGGCAAAACTCGAGAACTAGCCTCAGAGTGTAGAGCCTCCTACCGAACTCGAAGTAGAAGCTATGGAGAGCCCTAGCATCGTTTAGAGACCTCACCAGCTGCTCCAAGCCTAGGAGAGCACTAGAGGGCTCGAGTTCCACAGTATTCAAGCAGTGTTCACCCAGCTGTCTCCACGATCTTCTCAATTAGCTTCAGGTGCACCCTGGCTATCACTATGTCAGGGGTTCATCTCCTTCTGAAACCAAATATATCTAAGCAAGCCTGTTGCATGTATTCTACGTGCTGAGACTAGTACACTTTTATAGTAGTTATAATTAAATACGTGAGGGCCGAAGGCCTGATATACTCTATAACCGAAGTCATAATCTTCGTCATAGCGCAACTTTGGATTAAAGTTTATGCCTTTTTCAACTAACTCACGCTTAAATGCTATGAAATGTCCAGTTGTATTCCATGGTTTCCTCAAGTACTTGTCGTAGTAGAATGCCATGGCATTCTCGATAAAACCTCCATCATAGTACACGTGACCCACATGGGCTACGAGTTTGCTTCTATCCCGCAACATTGCCACGGTGGAAGATATGATGTCTTTAGGGAAGATAGTATCGGCATCCGTTCTAACAATTATTTCACCTTTACACTCGTATACAGCTAAGTACGTCGCATAACCTACACCTGGTTTCTCTAAGTTCAGAACCCTCGCACCTAACAGTTTCGCTATTTGAGGCGTGCCGTCAGTTGACATGTAGTCTGCTACAACAACTTCTATGTCTCGATAACATTGATTTTTTATAGAATAAAGAAGTTTAAGGAGTATATCAGCTTCATTTCGTGTGGGAACGACTACCGAAACCAAAGGTCCTGATGAAGGGGTACATTGTGTTGATAGAGACCTAAGAGCGTGAGCAATCCTTCTCTGCATCTCACTTATATCGATAGTCCAAGTAACGAATTTCGCTTGTCTCATAAAGTCAGAGAAATAGAGTAATAGTTGTGTAAATTGCTGTGACATTACTTTAACCCTCTATTCTCATCTTTTCACTAGGTTATCTACAACGCCTTGAACGTTCTTGTAAACTTGATCTAGATCTATATTCCAATAAAACCTAGGCCCTCATCTACCAATTGAGACTATATTTCTTTTAAAGCCATTCCAATATAGCACCACGAGTTCCTCTTATCCTCAAATAATGGATTGGATAACCGTACTCGTTTGCATATGACTTTACGAATATGATACTATCTTCTTTTAAATCCGTGAGTTTCAAAAAGTCTCTTAAAGCATTAGTTGCCAAGGGTCTCGCTACGTCTTCATGTTTTCTTACAGTGATTTCTGATAGAGCTATAAAATGGTTAGTCGGCGCGTTATTCAAGCTATAGTTTGAGGTTAAAGCTTCTGGCTTAGTGAATGGTAATGCGCTGGCAGCAATAGCGTGTCAGCCTTAGACTAAGCGGCTGCTGGCAAGCCTAGAGCTGAACGTTAAGAGGTCTCCCTGAGGTAAGCCTGGTTACTGACTGTAAAGAGTTTTAATGTAGAGGTCTACTACTTGGCTCCAGCTTGGAACCTCGGGCTTGGGTTGTTTTCTGGCTTCATCCAGGAAAGCAGCTACCTCCTTGGCTATTTCTTCATCACTCATGCTTAGATTTACTATCAAGGTTCTGGTTCTCTCCTTGAAGTTCAGCCCCCAGGGTTCAGCGATTACTACGGGTACACCTATAGCGTTTGCTTCGTTTACCGTTTGCCCAAAGGCTTCTTTCTCCGAGAGTAGTCCGAAGAAGCTGGCTCTTGAGAGGTAGTTTATGTACCCATCGTAACGTTGTGGGGGTTTAAGCTCGTACTTGACTCCGAGTTTGTCAAGATGGTGCTTGAGTTTTTGCTTGAAGCTTCCCTCACCGAAGACCTTCAGCTCTAGGCTTAGACCCGCGTTGTTTAGGTGCTTTACGATGTTCGCTAGTCTATGGACGTTCTTGTACTTCTCGATTCTTCCACTGTACATAGCGTAGCCTGAGGGGTTCCAAGGTACCTCCAGGATCCACTCTTCGACACCGTGCTCTACAACGACGGGTTTAATCCCGAAGTCCTTTGCTAGTAGCTGCTCCTCGTAGCTTGAAACCGAGTGAACAAGATCAACGCTCGCCACCGCTCTTTTAACGTACCTTCTCCAGATGACCCACAGGGTTCTCCTGAAGAAAGTGTGCCCAGTACCATGGTAGTGCGGGGTTAAAACCCTGTGTACACCACTGTTCCTCAAAACACTTAGAGAATACACCGTGAACACGCTGTGAACACTGTGGAGATGCACTACATCGCTCTCCCTAGCTGTATCCAGAAGCCAGCGCTCGAGGGCTCCCCTCATCCTCGGGAAGTGGTAAGCACCTCCAGGAGCCCATATAGGCCACCTAACCACGTGAACATTGTTGGTCCACTCTTCTCTGGGGTTATCGATGTCTGGCTCACCGCAGAGTACTGTGACCTCGTGTCCTCTCCTAGCGAGCCTCTCAGCTACGGATTTAACAACGTACTCTACGCCTCCAATGCGGGGATAGTATCGAGGTGATACGAAGAGTAACTTCAATGTTGTGCAGTCTCAATAACTATTCTTCTT
>JAWAXJ010000159.1:0-3482 GCA_038896955.1 Desulfurococcaceae archaeon | reverse complement strand
GTGCTAGGTTTAAGAATCAGGGGTGAAAAAGCGCTAGAACACCCGCTGAGAGTAGAAATATGCAGAATGCTCATGCAAAACGGTGAAATGTCCTTCTCCGAGATCAAGAGTAAACTAAACGTTGGTAGAGGAACACTAGAATGGCATCTCAATCTACTAGTTCGAGCTGGAGTAGTAGAGGAGATCAAGAGAAACAGAGCAAGGTTCTACAGGCTACTAGTCAAGGAAACTAACAAGAATCTCTTGAAGTAATACCTCATTCAACACGCGAGTAGAATTTTCTAGCAGATAATATTTATAAATTCTAGAGTTCCACGTAAATACGGGGATACAGCTTGAAGTGGCTAGAGGAAGAATGGGAGGAAGAGTGGGAGGAAGAAGAGTGGGAAGAGGAAGAATGGGAAGAGGAGTGGTAGTAGCTAGCTAGAGAAGCGCGAAAAGAGCCTCAACGTTTTTTACCAGCTTGCTCAGATCATTGCTATTGAGCTCACCGAACTTCCTCTGCTCAAGACCAAGGGGAAAACACGATTCTCTATTCTCAAGCTCTGTGTCCACGGCTACAACGTAGTAATCAAGCCCAGCGCTGATAGCTGTTTCCAGGGTGCTGATCAGTCTTTCTAGTTGCTTCTCTCCAGTGCAGAGGAGAGCTAGTACTAAGCCTTTGTTTTTAACTCTTCGTATCCTGTGAGAGTACAGCTTGTAGTGAACAGCGCCCTGCAACAGCTCTAGTATTGAGTTAACAGTGTTAACGGGTATAATTGCTATGGGTTTATCGGGTGTTATTCTCCTGTAGTTGACTTCTGCTTCTAGACTTCTACTCTGGTTTCTACATAGATACATGCTTACTCTAAAGAATGTACTTCTCCACCAGAGGTTTACTTCTATGCTACCGTTGCTCAGTTGCTTAACTAGCACTGCTTTGTGCCTCTGCTTCAGCGGATCGTACTTGCTCTCGCTTCTCTGCTATACCTATGAGGTGAGTTATGTATCCTGCAATTCTATTTCTAAGCTTCTTGGAGGGAACAATAGCAAGTCTAGCAACCATGCGCTTGTTGTGCTCAAAATCACGTGTAAACATGTCTGGGTACTTCTCTAGTAGCTCTCTTGCTACTCTCTTAACAAGCTTAGTTCTAACTTTACCCATGCATTATCACCGTAATCAACGTGTAACCAGGGTTCTCGAACACCTGGTGCTCCAACTGGATTTAAAAAGTGTAAAATCTAGTTTTAAGCTTTACTATCTCTTGAGAGTTAAGGAGTACACGAAGGGGCTGTGTAAACTGTGTGATGAAAACCACCGACTACGATGAAGATGAAGAAGCTCCAGCGGATCTGAAGCCTTCTCTACACTCCTCGAGCAGGTTTCTCAGCTTAGCAAGTCTACTAGCAGTGTTCACGGGAACTCCGAGAACTCGTGCTATGCTTTCTGCGTCTAGAGGAGAACCAGTGAACTTCTCGGCTTCGAGGAGTTTCTCGTACATGCTCTTCTGAATACTCCACGTTACAACTTCTCTAGTGCTCTTCACCTGTATCACCAGGTAAACGTCTTCAACATCAAGTACAATTGTTCTGTCAACTCTACAGTAGTTGTAGAGTAGTTTTTCAAGAGGTCTGTAGAACTCCTGCTTAACGTAAAGCTTATTGTTTCTCTCCTCTATGATACCAAGTTTTCGTAGCCACCACAAGGCTCTTTTTACAACCTCGTTTGATAAACCGGTTATTTCGCGTAGTTCCTCGATTGTTAAACCTTTATAGCTGAACAACGCGCTTAAAACAACGAATAACCATGGTTTACTAATTAAGGTTCTCTTAAGTAGCGTACCTGGTGAAACATCAGTACTTTTCAAATCTAACCACCAATCTACACAAGTTCTCGGCTTTATGCTACAAACTGTGTATACAGCTACTGGTATATTACCGTGCAGTTTCCTCAGTTGGAAACAGGGGGTGTTCAGCGTGGAGTTTAAGGTCAAAGACCTTGGTTTAGCTGAAACAGGTGAACTGAGGATCTCATGGGCTGAGAGAAACATGCCTGTGCTGATGAGCATTAGACGAAAGTACGGTGGCTCCGGGCTACTGAAGAACGTTAGAATTGGTGCAGTTCTCCACGTTACAAAGGAAACAGCTGTTCTGGTATTAGCGTTGAAAGAGGCTGGTGCAGAAGTTGTACTAGCTGCGAGTAATCCATTGTCCACGCAGGATGAAGTTGCAGCTGCTCTTGTCACCAAGGGTATTAGCGTGTTTGCATGGAAGGGTCAAACAGTGGATGACTATTACTGGTGTATACGCAGAGTAGCTGAAAGTGAACCGGATATTGTTATAGATGATGGTGGAGATCTTCATGCAATACTTCACGACAAGTACACCGGTTTAGCTGAGAGGATTACCGGTGGAACAGAGGAAACAACAACGGGTGTAAACAGGCTGAGAGCTCTTGAATCAAGTGGGTTACTTAAGTACCCTGTTATAGCTGTGAACGACTCGTACACGAAGTACTTGTTCGACAACAGGTATGGTACTGGTCAAAGCACCTTCGACGGTATTCTCAGAGCTACGAACATACTAGTAGCTGGAAAAGTAGTTGTTGTCGCAGGTTACGGGTGGGTTGGACGAGGAATAGCAATGCGTGCACGTGGGCTAGGTGCTAGAAGAGTCGTGGTTACAGAGGTGGATCCGATCAAGGCTTTAGAAGCGGTTTACGACGGCTTTGAAGTAATGCCAATGAGTAAAGCAGCTGAGGTTGGAGACGTGTTCATAACAGCTACAGGCAACATAGCGGTGATCAGGAGAGAGCACTTCGAGAAGATGAAGGATGGTGCAATACTAGCAAACGCGGGTCACTTCAACGTTGAGATTTGGATACCGGATCTCGAGGAGCTAGCAGTAGAGAAAAGGAACATACTACCTTACGTTACAGAGTACAAGCTGAGAGATGGTAGAAGACTCTACCTGCTTGCAGAGGGTAGACTTGTAAACCTCGTAGCAGCCGAGGGTCATCCAAGCGAAGTCATGGACATGAGCTTTGCAAACCAGTTCCTAGCAGTCAAGTACCTCTTGGAGAACAAGGGTAAACTACCGAGAACGGTCATGAAGCTACCGAGAGAACTAGATGAAGAAGTTGCTAGGTTGAAACTCGAGAGCATGGGTATAGAAATAGATACACTAACACCGCAGCAGAGAGAGTACCTCTCCACGTGGAAATACGGAACATAGTGAGCACTCGCTCGACCCCAAGTAGGCAACATCCGATCGAGCTTCAGAACTTAGCTTAAAAGCTTTTAACTTGATGGGTCTTTCATAATCAAGGGGCTTCTCTTGAATTCTGCATTCTTAGAGAGCAGTAAAATTCCAGTTGAAGTAATAAACATTGCTTGTTCCAAGGAGAAAGGTCCTGGAAGACCACCCTTCTGGGAAATGGTTTTCTGGTGGACTCGTAAACCATTAGCATCTGCTAGAGCAATAATACTAGCATCACTACTACC
>JAWAXJ010000158.1:0-3489 GCA_038896955.1 Desulfurococcaceae archaeon | reverse complement strand
TACCGCTATTTCAAACGGTTTCAAGTATATTTCTCTTAGAGCACGTTCAGATATAATAGAGTTAGAATAAGACCTGTTGAACTCTTGTTCGTTACCAACGTAATGCTTCAATGTTACTCCTACACCATGGTTGCTCTGCACACCTTTTGTTACTGCAGCAGCCATTACACCTGCAAGCACAGGATCTTCAGAATAGTACTCTGCATTTCTACCACATAGTGGGTTTCTGTGAATATTTATACCAGGCGCTAACCAGAGTTGTATATTAGCCCACACCATTTCACGGCCTATTTGATAGCCAAGTATTGTTTCAAGCTCGAGGTTCCACGTCGCAGCTCTCAGTACACTTACTGGAAACGCTGTTCCACTCGGGTTTGAAGATGGGCCGTCTCTCTTGCCGTTCGGTCCATCAGCTTGCCTTAATTCAGGTATGCCATATTTAGGTAAGCCTCTTAAACCTATAGTTACATTAACCAACTCCGTTACATTCATTTGTGCAATTAATTGTTGAAGTGAGTATTTGCCCTCAAATACATCTTTAAGCGTTATAGTCACCGTAGCATTTGCTGGTGTAAATCTAGGTGGCGTCGTCGGCGGTGTATATGTCTTATTGACTGTTGGTATGTCTGCAGGATCTATGTATAGCCTAGGTGCTGCTGCTATTTCTTCTTTTTCACCTGGATACGTTATTGGAGTTGCATTACCTTTTCTTAGCCTAGTAAACGTTGGTGCATGCATTCTATTAATAGTGTCTTCAACTATCACAGTCTGATTTAGCTCAAGTACTGCGGCAACTCGTGTACTACGCGATGAGTTACCTACTCTAATGATGTAACTTCTGTTATCAAGTATCCAGGCTGATAAATCCTCCGAATACGAAGTCAGTAGTCTTACATCAAATACTATCGATAATACCTGAGATTGACCAGGCTGCAAGAAGTCTGTTTTAGCGAATGCAACTAATTCTTGATATGGCTTTTCAACTAATCCATCGGGCTTACTTACATATACCTGAACAACTTCTTTGCCGCTATAGTTACCCGTATTTGTTACTCTAGCATCCACTCTTATGTAATATTTGTCAACGATGCTTGTATTTAGGACATCGATCTTGAAAGTTGTATACGACAAGCCAAACCCAAAGGGATATGCCACGGTTCTATTAAATGTATCGAAGTAGCGGTATCCAACATAAATGTCCTCCCAATAAGTGGCGTCAAATCTTCCAAAGTAAGTTGTTGACGGATAATCGCTCAGCGTGTAAGCCCACGTATCTGGTAACTTTCCTGAAGGTGATACTAAACCCAGCAATACTGCAGCTACAGCATTACCGCCTTGTTCACCTGGATAACTTGCCCATAAAATTGCACCTATACTAGGACTATCCCACGTCATATCAATTGGTCCAGGTGTATTTAGCACTACTACTACTTTTTTAAAGTACTTACTAACTAATTGTAAGAGATTTAATTCCCATTGCGTAAGGTAGTATCCTTCGGGAAAACCTGCAGCTGCAGGTATGTCCCTGCCTTCAGTTGACCAACGCGATATCACTATCATAGCTACATCGTTTTTACCTGCATAGTATTTTATTTGCTCATCGGTCCACAAAGGTTCATCCGCTACTCTGAATACATATCCTCTTGATGTAAGATTTCGTCCTTGTGTAGCAACCCATTGCTCGTAAAACTGCACTAGCTCTGTGTCAACTGTTACATTAGCGTTTCTAAGCCCTTCGAGAAGAGTTACTACTCTAGTAGGCGATGCATAAGTGAATGCTGAGCCACCTTCATGGTAAAACCATGCCCAATGCTGTCCAACACCAAATAAAGCTATTTTTTCACCTGGTTTTATTGGTAAAGTATTGTTAGTGTTTTTAAGCAGCACTATTCCTTCTATTGCAATTATATACGCTAGTTTAATCCCATCCTTTATAACATCCGGTTGTGTGGGGTCAATAGAATTAAGTACGAAACCCGGTATTGAATATTGTTCTATAAATGATTTAACTATAGAATCCGGCGTTAATCCAGGTGGTACAAGGGCAGCCTGGTGCACTGCACTAAGCTGTAGTACCCCAGCAGTAATAATTACTATTGTTATTAATGAAAATATTGCTTTTCTATAAGTCATTGATAACACCTTTGATATAATTTTAACTAAAGACTGAATATATAAGTTTTTCTATATAGATTAAGAGGGTATATACATAGCAATTCTACAACAAAGTTTATTACGTTACAAGTAGGTTATATACAGACTATATTATACTGTAAATATTACCAAAGGCTTCTCCCTATAATATGGAAATAAGGCGTTAAAGTCATGGTTAAATTATTTTTTGAGGCAATTAATGGGATTAACATTTAAAATACTGCTTACAGTTATAAAAGCCTAAATAACTCCTCTTCTCCACATTTAAAGGAGATTCTATATTTAACTATACTTCCTTCTAGTGTTATCTAAGTATTCACGTATTTATGTACTTAGTGACAATATTTTTAATAAATGCATAATACTTTTACTAAATGAGCTCTTATAATTGTTGATGTTCTAGTCCGGCACCGGATGCTTTTCAATGACTTTCATTTTCCTGCCATTGATTTGCAGGAACTCGTCTACTTTACTGCCTAGGACTTTGCCCCGCAGAACTGTTTTGGATTTCACACCTGTTTATATCTATTGTTGTTACTCTTCTGCTATTATTATTGCGTAAGCCTTTTTTCGTGTAGTTGTTTTATCTTCTCTTCATCTTTGCCTAGAGGGTATAGCACGTAGTCGCCCCTCCTATACTTTATAATGCTAAATCTGATGAACTTGACTCTAGCCATGTATATCCGTCAACATGATAATTGGAGAGAAAATATTAAAGAGTTTCTATACTGGCACATATTATTGGAGCTGCTCGATGAGGGTTCGAGAGCTTATCAAGCACTCAAGATAGAGTCTCCTCGAGAGTAGCTATGACTATGAGAACCTGGTTAGCTTCCTGAAGCTGTATCGTGATGCTGTTCAACTTGTGGTAAATAGAATTTGGAGTTTTGAAAGAACTTCTTTACTAGTACACTGCACAAAACGTTTTACAGTGAGCTGAGAGCACTTGATCTTAGAGCATATCACGTCAGGCAGGTATACGTATACACCAGAGTTATCGTTAAGGTTACTAAAAAGAACAGAGTAAGAAACCGGTCCTAAGGGAGTTAACTGCTAGAGCAGATCTACAAACTAGGCATTTGAAGACAAAGCACTCATTTTAGAGAATGACAACAAATCCGCAGAAAAGGTAAATGCTCTTTGAATTTTAACGGGCCCGCCGGGATTTGAACCCGGGATCTCCGGCTCCGAAGGCCGGCGCCTTATCCAAGCTAGGCCACGGGCCCTGCGAATCACTTTATGTTCTTAGTTCTCTATATTAGTAGCTCCATTTTGCTCTTTAGGATGTTCTTTGCTTCCTCCGGGTCTATTTTAACTATAGGTGCTTGCTTTAAT
>JAWAXJ010000157.1:0-3518 GCA_038896955.1 Desulfurococcaceae archaeon | reverse complement strand
ACATCCGCTCCAATGGGGTAAGGTGGTCTAGTTACCGCTGGCTCAGGTCCTTCCAGAACAAACGTAAAGGTCCAACCTCTGTACTTATCGAGCCTTTCGTATAATCCATCTTTCTCAGCGATCCTGTCTCCTATCTCAACGTAAGGGTTAGCTATTGACTCCATGGGTTCAACCACTAATCGCCCCTTCATGTAGTACATGTTGTGTAGAGCATACCTGGTTGCAAATATCCAGCGATTGATGAGTGGGTTGTAGTACGCGGTTAACTGCCATCCATCTATTCTAGCGGAAACCTCGCGCGGGATCTTCTCGCTGTACTCTTCCGGTGGCAAACCCGGAGACTTATTGTAGCTGAGTGCTTTATTCATGGGAAACGCTAGAACCTGCATGGGTTTCTCGTTCTCAAACAGTATGATTGTACCGTGAGCGTGAAGTGCTAGAGGGAACAACCTGAACGGTACGTTGACTCTCCACGAGTATAAGCACACTGATGTACTACCTAGGCTAGCACACTTCTTCTCAATATAGTTCCTAAATACCTGCCAGTACCTTTCCATAACAACGTTAAGCTTCTTCGTGGGTTGCCCAAGGATCTCCCCTACACGCTTGATCTCCTCCTCGCTCGGCTGGTAGTTCTCGAAGTCAACTCTGTATACAAAGTCCTCTACTAGAAAAACGTAGTTCACCGGGGTTCACCCGGGTAACCGCCCCAGGGTACCGTAAGTTAGTAATTATTTTTTGCTGTTTTACATATCTTACTTAAAAACAGCTTATCTTACCGCGGAGAACCGAGGTTCGATCTTTAGAGACTTTACTTCGAATGGTAGTAAATGCAGTTCGAACTCGTCTGTATGCTCGACTAGAACACCTGTTTCTTCCAGCTCCACGATGTTTGTTTCAACGACCCTGCTGGCTGAAAAACCTAGTTTCACTTTAACTTTTATGTCTCTAGGATACGGGTTGTAAAACCTCAGCACGAAGGCATCACCGCTGTGAGAGTACTTAAAGGCTGCAAGCATAGCATAAGGCGGCGTAACGGTTATCGCCGAGAAGCCCTCGAGAACTCCTTCAACGAGCTTAACCACCGGTTTGAACACTAGTTCACGCGCGATTCTCGGAACCTCGGCTTTCTCGTAGTCACCTTCGTGCGGGTACAAGTAGTACGTGATGTCGAAAACACCAATATCACTCCAGGGATTGGGGAAAACGGGTGATCTTATCAGTGAAAGCGACACGTCGCCTTTGATCACCGAGTACCCATGCCTGGATGGCGCGACTATAGCAAAACCCTTCGTACCATCTGAAACATCAACCCACCTTAAGGCTGGAGCTTCGAACATCGCTTTCTCCCAGCTTGTTTCAAACCTCGTTGACCTCTCAATAACACCAAACGGTATGTCGAAGTGCGCTCGTACGGCGTCGATGGTTGTCTTAAACCAGTGCTTCACGAGAACACCCTTACTACTCCATTTCAATCTACTCCTGATCTCAACAACTGGACTGTCCTTGTAGAGGCATAGAGTTTGCTCCACCAATGATTCCTCGAAGCTCTTGGAGAACCTGACGCAGGAAACGAGTGGACCCTCAACAACGACTCTGGGTTTCTCCGCGATGCTCATTTCCCAGCCTTGCACAAGGAAATCACTTGTAACCTCCCACGCGTCGAAAACACCGGGTTTATCCACATGAACTACTATCTTCGCTGGTTCTCTCAGTAGCTCGATGTTTCCGTGTTTAAGCACTAATGACGCTATGTTACCATTCTCATCAACCATCAGCCTCACAAACTTGTTCTCCATGATAATCCCCTTACTAGTTCGCTCCACACTTACACCATCACTCTTGGCTTCGCAGACATCGCTCACAAGATTGTAGACTGTTAAACCCAGAGGTTGAGCCCTTAGAACCACGTAGTAGCCATCCTCGGTTTCCTGACACTCAACGTCAGCAGGTACACCAGCGTTCTTGGGCAACTTAGCCACGAAGCTGAGAACCCATGGATGAGGGTTCACCACAGCAATCGTTCTTTGCCCTACGCTTCTTCTGATGATTCCACCCAGTACCTCTTCGATGATCCTCTGCGAGCGGTTTGCAACATGCTCTAGTTCTCTGATAGCATCATCGTATACCTCTTTGATCGACGAGCCTGGTATTATGTCGTGGAATTGGTTAAAGAGTAGTAGTTTCCACAGCTTATGGAATTCAACTGTATCAACGAGTACACCCTTAACCGCGGATGCAGCGCTAGCAAAGGCTTCAGCCGTTATGAGAGCAACCTCTGCGTTCACCATGGCATTCTTTACTGCTACATTGGTTGTGAAGGTACCTCGGTGAAACTCTGGGTAGAGCTCTCCGCTCCACACGCTCATCTTGTCAGTATACCTCTTGATCATTTCAACATACTCGTCCTCAACGATATTCCTGAGGCTTGGTAAACCTGGTAGCATGTTGATCAAGCTCACCAGTTCAAGCATTTCCCTCGTTGGTCCTCCACCACCATCGCTGTAACCATAAGCGTAAACCGTGAATGGAACAGTGTTCTTCTCCTTGTACTTAATCCAGTACCTGTACACGGAGTCCGGTGTTAATGACTCACCGTAACTCGTGATCAGCACTTGGACAGGTACGATCGTTCCATCGATCCCTCTCCATTTGAACGAGTGATAAGGAAACTCGTTGGTATCGTTCCACATAACCTTGTGCGTTACGAAGACCTCTATACCACTCTTCTTCATGATCTGAGGTAAGTTACCTGAAAAGCCGAAGCTATCGGGTAACCAGCCTATTTTAGAGGTTTTTCCGAACTTCTCGAGGAAGTAGCGTTGACCATATAGGAATTGTCTAGCAAGACACTCTCCTTCAACGAGATTCGTGTCACTTTCGATCCACATACCACCAGCAACTATCCATTTACCTTGTTCAACGAGTTTTTTGATCTTCTCGAAGAGAGCAGGGTCTTTTTCCTCAACCCACTCGTAGTACTGTGCTGAGCTCTGAACATAGACGAAATCGTAGCTTTCGGCATGCCTGGTTATTGTTGAGAATGTTCTGAGAACCTTCTCGATGGTTTCATTCTTAGGCCACAACCAAGCAGCATCTATGTGACTATGCCCTGCTATGTAGAGTAGTCCAACCTTTGGGTACTTCTCCTTGAGTTTCTCCAGTTCTTCTCTAATTAAGCGGTGAATTCTCTTAGCTTCTTCAGTAGCATCAAACCTACTCGAGTAGGGCGTGTCTTCCAGGTGCTTCTTTAATACCCCTGTTCCATACGTGTACGTTAACCACGCGTAATCTCCGTACATTCTCGGTAAATCCGCTCTTGTAGCTTTATAGCCTGATTCGTAGAGAAGTACTTGTAGCATTGCTATTTGACTTAGTGACGGGTTTAACCGAGTTGTAAGTAAGGACTTCTGTAGTAGCTCTTCGAGGTCCCTGCGCAAGCTGTCATCTCTTGGAAGAGCCTCTACGAATCTTAAAATGTTCAGAACGAGAAACCCAACGTTGAAAACAAATGTATC
>JAWAXJ010000156.1:0-3538 GCA_038896955.1 Desulfurococcaceae archaeon | reverse complement strand
CTTCTCAAGTGCTCTTGATAGTTCTTTGTGTGTTTTAGCGTACTCGTCGAGAGGTATGCCCTTTTGTATTGCTTCTAGTGCTTGTCTTACAGCTCTAGCCCCTGCTCGCGGTCCATCGGGGTGTCCTATAACACCTCCACCTATTTGCATAACTATGTCTGATCCCAGTGCTTCTATGACTAGTGGTATGTTTCCTGGGTGCAAACCACCTGAGGCTACAGGCATAGCTGGTTTTATGTGGTACATCTTCTGCTCAAGGTGAAATACGTCGTCCGGGTCCGGCTTGAAGTGTTCTTCGCTTAGTATTCTCGCGTATCTCACAACATCCAGCTTTTCGCCTTCTAGTTTACCAGCGCCCGCTGTACCCACGTGCAACTGATCTACGCCTATGATCCTGTACAGCTTCGCTAGAACGTACATTGATATACCATGATACTTGTTCCTTGTGAAAGCTGCGTGCATAGCTCTGTGAGCATGTATTGCCAAGCCGTATTCTTCAGCGAGGTCTCTTATGTAGGTCAGAGCGCTCCAGCCCGTTATTACAACATCGACCATTACATAGGGGTTTCCGTAGTCTGCTATCAGTTTAAGTCTTTTCTCCATTTCACGAATATCGGCTGTTATGTTCGCAAACCAGGCTTTTCTCTCACCTGTTTCTTTTTCAACCCTATCTATAACCTTCATAATAGCCTTAGCTCTAGCTTCAAACCTGCAGAAGCTCGGGCTAGCAAGGTTCTCGTCGTCTTTTATGTAGTCAAGGCCGCCTTCGAGTATCTCGTACGCTAGTTTCTCAACTTCCTCAGCTGTATAACCCTCCTTGGGCTTGGGTACTGTGCCAACAATGGGTCTATCGTATACTTTGAAGATGTCTCTAACCCCCTTAGCTCCTTTAGAGGGTCCTTTAAAGTACTTGAGGAAGCTGTAGGGTAAGTACAAGTCCTCGAGTCTCAACCCAGATGCTCTTCTCATACCGAATATGTTACCAGCTACGCTTGCTAGAAAACCAGGCATGTTTCCTTCTTCGAACAGCTCCACGGGGTATGCTACTTTAACTAGGTATGAGCCGTCTCCAAGGTCCAGTATCTCGTAAACCTTTGCACTTAGCTTCTTAACTCTATCCACATCGTACCATGGGTATAGAGTTGTCCACGTTCCCGTACTACTCTCAGCTCCTATACCGCTAGCTACTTCTTCGATCTTAAAACCGGGTGCAGGAGTAACTCTGAAAATAGCAATAACGTCGTTTTCAGGATCTGGCTGGTAACCTGGTGAGAGATACTCATGGTAGGATTCAAAGGGATAACGTTTTACACTCAATCGCGTGCACCCAGCAAGATTATCTTCCCAGCTTGTTGATAAAGTTAAGAGTCCTAAAGGGTTTATATGTTTAACATTTAACTATAGGTACTCTAGAGCTGATAACACAGATGGTGTTAGTTTCTAACTGGTAGTCTAATGAAGGGTTAGGTATGACCGAGGAGAAGATCATTCACAGTTTACCAGGCGTATACGACATGCTGGAACACACAGGTGACGTTTACATTAAGGCTAAAGGTAGTAGCATTATTGAGCTACTTGAGAACAGTGGAATTGCTCTCTTCGATACAATGGTTAACACAAAGAAGGTTGAACCTCTCGTAGTAAGAGAAGTTTCAGCTTCAGGATTCGACCTGGAGAACCTCTTGTACAGGTGGCTAGAAGAGCTCCTGATACTGTACTACTCGGAGAACCTGGTGTGTGGTAAAATTTCAGTAGACCATTTCATCATCAAGAAAATAGATGAAGCTCTGGAGTACACTGTTAGCGGAAAAGCCTATTGCGAGAAGTTTCAGTACGATAAGCATGAACCAAGAGTTGAAGTTAAGTCTCCTACGTATAGTTTAATGAGAATAGTTAAAACGGAGAACGAGTGGATCGCGTACTTTGTTCTTGACATCTAGCTTGTTCTAACCCATCTTCTGATCTCGGCCTTACATCGCTCGCAGAACTCAGAGCTTTTTTCATCCACCTCTGCAATGCTGTTACTAAATCTCATAACACACTTTGGATTATCGCAGTGTTCCAGTCTGATCAAGTGCCCGAGCTCGTGTACAGTCTCTTTGATCAAACGATTGTAGTATAAGCTGTAGTTTGGTGGTTCATTGTAGAATTCTGGTTTAAGCCTCTTGGTGAACACCGCTGCTACTTTGTAATCAGGGTTTGCTTCGCCGAACACGAAATTCAGGCCGAACTCGTAGGCATCAAGATAACCTATTCCAGTAATGTAGAATTTTCCAACAAGACCAAGTCGCTGAAACTGATCCTTAAGGTACTTAAGCACACACCCAGCATGGTACTGTAGTCTGCTCCAGTCAAAACACCTCATAGGTGGTTTAAGAACATCTGGCCATACGATGACCTCGAATTCCACGCCCGTCTTATCCAATACCCTCTTTACATCCACACTTAAATTGTCTATGTACTCCAGAACACCGTGAGTTGTTAAGGGTACTAGCAGTATTTTCAACAATTTGAACACCACTATGTAGTTGATTGAACTAATCATCAACCAAAGTACGTTAGTTTAATACTCGAGTACCAGGTTAAATAGGACTAAACAGCTTGACGTAGCAGTCTCGGAAAGCCTCATTAAACCAACCACACTTAAGGAGATATCAGTTAGGCAAGTGCCGCCGCGGGGATTTGAACCCCGGACATCCCGGTCTTCAGCTTCGCCGGTGGTTCCTGTAACTCACCACGGGCGCTCTCCCGGGCTGAGCTACGGCGGCACTCTTCGCCACTGCTATTATAGACTTAGAGGGTTTATTAGTTTTAAAACTCGGGTTTTTCAAAATTTTTAGCCAAGCTCTCCATAGCCCCTAGTGGTGATTGCGTTGCTAGCAGCAATTTTAGCTGGTGGATTAGGGAAGCGTTTAAGACCTTACACTGATGATTTACCTAAACCCATGATTCAGGTGGCTGATAGACCTATACTGGAATGGCAGATCCTGTGGTTGAAGAAGTACGGTATCAGAGAAATCGTACTCCTGGTAGGCTACAGAAAAGAGAAGATAATAGAGTACTTCGGAAGTGGCTCAAAGCTCGGTGTGAAAATAACCTACGTAGTTGAGGACGATCCCCTGGGGACAGGTGGTGCTATTAAAAACGCAGAGCATGTACTGTCGAAGGATGAGGTGTTCCTCGTTCTTAACGGCGATATTATAACAAATCTAAACCCACTACTGCTCGTAGAAAAGCTCAATTCCAATAGAAAGTACCTCGGTGTTATAGCAACCATTCCTTTACCAAGCCCCTACGGAGTACTTGACATTGAAAACGGTGATGTAAAGGGATTTGTAGAAAAACCAGTTATAAAAGACTACTGGATAAACGCCGGAGTCTATGCGCTTAGACGAGAAGCGCTACAGTACTTCCCCGAGAAGGGAGACCTTGAAAAAACAGCTTTTCCTGCAATGGCGCGAGATGGAGCCCTCGGAGGAGTCAAGTACACGGGTATTTTCTGGAAAGCTATTGATACATACAAGGATCTTGAAGAAGC